>PLAE01000251.1 GCA_003134035.1 Candidatus Velthaea versatilis | reverse complement strand
GCAGCGGCGGATCGAGCAGCCGGATCGTGACCGGGAAGCCCGCCATCGCCGTGAGGATCCCGGTGAAGTCGTCGCGCTGGAAGGGCAGCAACTTCGCGAGCGCCTCGGCGCGCGCTTGCGGCGTATCGCTGATGATCATATCCTGGACGATCGGCAACCGCTCTTTTTCCATGAACATGTGCTCGGTGCGGCACAGTCCGATCCCGGTCGCGCCCAGATTGCGCGCGCGTTGCGCGTCATCGGGAGTGTCGGCGTTGGCCCACACCTGCATGCGCGCGATCCCATCGGCCAGCGCCAGGAATTCGGCCAGCCATTCGGGCGGCTTCGAGGGCGGCGCGATGAGTTCGAGCCGGCCTAGGATCACGTCGCCGCTGGTGCCGTCGATCGTGATCTGATCGCCTTCCTTGAGCGGCTTGCCGGCCAGCGTCGCGGTCCGGTTGCGGCGGTTCACCTTGAGCGCTTCGCAACCGCTCACGCACGGCTTACCCATGCCGCGCGCGACCACCGCGGCGTGCGACGTCGCGCCGCCCTTGGCGGTCAAAGTGCCCTTCGCGGCGATCATGCCGTGCACGTCGTCGGGCGTCGTTTCTTCGCGCACCAGAATGACGGCCTCGCCCTTCGCCGCCCACGTCACCGCCGTGTCGGGATCGAACACCACGCCGCCGGTCGCGGCCCCGGGCGATGCGTTGAGGCCGCCCGCGATCCGTTCGTAGCTCTGCGCGGGATCGATGCGCGCGTGGAACAACTGGTCGAGCGAGGCGGCATCGACGCGCCGCACCGCCTCGCGCGTATCGATGAGACCCTCGTGCAGAAACGCGAGCGCGATCTTGACCGCGGCTTCGGCGCTGCGTTTGCCGTTGCGCGTCTGCAGCATGTAGAGCTTGCCGCGCTCGACGGTGAACTCTAAATCCTGCATCTCTTTGTAGTGCGTCTCGAGCTGACCGGCGATCGCGCTGAATTGCGCGTAGACGTCGGGCTGCGACGTCTTGAGGTCTTCGATCTGTTCGGGCGTGCGCGAACCGGCGACGACGTCCTCGCCCTGCGCGTTGCGCAAATATTCGCCGAAGAGCTTCTTCTCGCCGGTGTTGGGATCGCGCGTGAACGCGACGCCGGTGCCCGAATCGTCGCCCATGTTGCCGAACACCATCGCGACGACGTTGACCGCCGTACCCCAGGTGTCCGGAATCTTGTACAGCTTGCGGTAGTCGGCGGCGCGTTTTGAATACCACGAATTAAAGACCGCACCGACGGCGAGTTCGAGCTGTTCGCCGACATCCTGCGGGAAGGGCCGCTTGCCCTCGCGCTCGACGATCGCTTTGAATTCACCGACGATCGTTTGCCACGTCGCGGTGTCGATCTGGGGGTCGGTCTTCACGCCCAGCCGGGTTTTATGATCGTCGATGACTTGGTCGAATTGGGACTTGTCGACACCGAGCACGACGTGCGAGAACATACCGATGAAACGCCGGTAACCGTCCCACGCGAAGCGTTCGTTGTTGGTCAGCTTCGCCAACCCCAGCACGGTGTTGTCGTTCAAACCGAGATTGAGAATCGTATCCATCATGCCCGGCATCGAGACCCGCGCGCCGGAGCGCACCGACACGAGCAACGGATTGCGGGCATCGCCGAAGCGCTTACCGGTGCGCTTTTCGAGTTCCAACATCGCCGCGCGGATCTCGGTGCCCAGCGCGTCGGGCAGCCGCCGCCCGGCGTCGTAGTAGGCCAAACATTGCTTTGTGGTAATTGTGAAGCCGGCCGGTACCGGCAGTCCCGCCTGCGTCATATCAGCTAAGCCGGCACCTTTTCCGCCTAGCAGATCGCGCATGCTCGCATTGCCCTCGTCAAAGAAATAGATTGGTTTGACGGCAGGGTCGAGCGACGATTTCTCGGTTGAAGAAGTCTGGGCCATGGTCTTCACAAGTACGTCCTCCGGTCAACGAACGAGGAGAATTCTATTTTCGTCCTGCACGCTGACGGACGCAAGGATATTTGTCGATTGCCCCCTTTTGTCGTATCTTATGCGTGAGGCCATGTGCTCGACGCGGTATAATTTCCCGATCACGCCGGTCCGCATATGCGCGCCCGCCGCTGTTAAATCTTTTCACCGTGCGCGTGGCGCGGTACGTTGCGCTAAAGTGCAGCGCGACAGTCGACGCGCGAATTGCGTGCAAGGGCCATTCGTGCGGGTAGCAAGGACCTAAAGGGCATCACGGAACGATTTCTGTACCCGCCCCGGCGAACGCAGCCGCGAGCGCTCCGGGTCCCGCGCCGCAAATGAACGCCCGCGGCACGCCGCCGCGCACCGCGCCCAAGGCGGCGTCGATTTTGGGCAGCATACCGTCGGCGAAGATGCCGCGCGCGCGGTAGGCTTCGGCTTCGGCGAGCGTCATGCGCGCGATGCCGGACGCGGGATCGAAGCGGTCGACGCGCACGCGCGTCACGTCGGTGACGACGACGTACGCCGCAACGCCCAGCGCGGCGGCCAACGCGCCCGCGGCCGTATCGGCGTTGATGTTGTAGCGCTGACCGTGTCGGTCAGCGCCGATCGGCGACACCACCGGGATCGCGCCGCCGCCGAGCACGGCGCGCACCGGCGCCGCATCGACCGCCTCGATCTCGCCGACGAAGCCGAGGTCGCCGCCCGCGTGCTCGAGTTTGGCGGCGATGAAGACCCCGTCGTCGCCGCCGACCCGCCGCGCGCGCCCGCCGGCCGCGCCGATCGCCGCGACGATCGCCGCGTTGACGCGCCGGCCGAGCACGTCTTCGACCACCGCGAGGGTCGGCGCGTCGGTCACGCGCAGGCCGGCGATGCGGCGCGTCGTCACGCCGCGGGCGCGCAGTTCCGCGTCGACGGCCGGACCGCCGCCGTGCACGAGCGTCACTGCCACGCCGGATGCGGCGAGCCGCACGAGATCGGCCAGCACCGGATCGCCGCCCGCTCCGCCCGCGACCGAACCGCCGAATTTGAGCAGCAGCGACGCCGGAATCGCTTGCGCGCGCTCGGACGCCATAAGCCGGTTTAGGCCGGCGGATGCGACCGGTCGCTGATGCGGATGCCCAGTTCGTCGAGCCGCAACAGCAGTTCGGCGGGATCCGCATACACGCGGTAGGCGCCGGCCTGCTGCAACTCGTTCTCGCCGTAGCCGCCGCTGAGCACCCCGATCCCCAGCGAACCGGCGCGCTGAGCGGCGAGCAGATCCCAGATGGAATCGCCGACCACGAACGCGCTGCGGGGTTCGACACCCAGCCGCCGCGCCGCCTCCAGAAACAAGTCGGGATTCGGTTTGGCGTGCGCGACTTCGGTCCGCGTGACCACCGGGACGCCCACGGGCACGGACAAGATGGTCAGCGTTCGCTCGGCGACGTCACGCGAACCGCTCGTCGCGATCGCCCAACGCACGCCTTGCGCGGTCAGCGTCGCGAGCAACTCGCGCGCCCCCGGCAGCGGACGCACTTGATCGACGATTTTATCGTACGCCGCACTGTGAGCACGCTGCAGCGAGTCGATCAGCGCCGGACTCAAATCGCGGCCCAGCTCGCGGCGCAGCGCGCGCACGAACAGCCCGCCGCTCATGCCGATGCGGCGATGGATGCGCCACACGGAGAGCTCTAGGCCGTTGGCCCGCAGCGCGGAGTCCCAGGCCGAGACATGTTGGTAGACGCTGTCGGCAAGCGTGCCGTCAAGGTCGAAGATCAACGCCGCATCGTGCCGTTCGGCCATCCTCGGCGCCTTACCGTTCGCGGCGGAACGCTCCTGTGACGCTCGCATTCGGGACGGACGCTGGCTTGGTCTTGCATAAATATACATTTTACTGTATCTTTATGCATAGATATGTTGACGCTGCCGGCGGCGACCCGGTTACGGGGCCGCAGCCTTCTTTCCATCCTCGATCTCTCGCCCGAAGAGCTGCACAGCCTCATCGGCATCGCCCAGCAGCTCAAGGCCGCCGGCCGTGAACAGCTGCAATTCTTACGCGGCAAGACGCTGGCGATGCTCTTCGAGAAGCCGTCGCTGCGGACGCGAGTGTCATTCGAGGTCGCGATGACGCAGCTCGGCGGTCACGCGATCGCCGCGACGGGCAACGATTTCCTCGTCGGCTCGCGCGAAACGCCCGAGGACGCGGCGCGCGTGCTGTCACGCTTCGTCGACGCCATCGTCGTGCGCACCCATGCCCACGAGCCGCTGCAGCGCTTCGCGGCGTCGGCCACGGTGCCGACGATCAACGGGCTCTCGGCTGCGGCGCATCCCTGTCAGGCCCTCGCCGATATGCTCACGATCAAGGAACGTTTCGGGACGCTGGCCGGGCTGCGCATCGCCTACGTCGGCGACGGCCGCAACAACGTGGCGTATTCGCTCGGCGAAGCAGCCGCGCTGTGCGGCATGTCGGTCACGTTCGCCTCGCCGATCACCCACCGGCCGCCCGATACGTTTCTGGCGCGGCTGGTCGAACTGGGCAAGCCGCACCACATNNTACACCGACGTGTGGACCTCGATGGGTGACGAAGCGCTCGTGGAACGCAACGCCGCCGCGCTCGCAGCGTACCGCGTCGATAACGCGCTCATGGCCGCGGCCGCCCCGCACGCGTTGTTCATGCACTGCCTGCCGGCGCATCGCGGCGAAGAAGTGACGGCCGGCGTGATCGACGGGACGCACAGCGTGGTCTTCGATCAAGCCGAAAATCGGCTCCACGCCCAAAAAGCTCTGCTGCTTGCACTGATGACCGACTTGCGCGGATTAGGTGATGAATAACATGACCGTCGAGAACGCCCCGCTCGCCCAGCCGAAAACGAAACGCCAGCGCGCGATCCTTTCGCTAATCGCGGCGCGGCCCGTGCGGTCGCAAGATGAATTGTCGATGCTGCTCGAAGTCCAGGGCTATGAAGTCACGCAAGCGACGATCTCGCGCGACATCAAGGAGCTGGGCCTCATGAAAGTGCCGCTCAAAGGCAGTTCGGGCGGCCAATTCAAGTACGTCGAGCCCAGCGTCGGACCCGCGTTCACCTCGCGGCTGCACCGCATCGTCGCCGAGCTCGTGCTGTCCGTGCGCGGCAGCGTCAACCAAATCGTGCTGCGCACGCCGCCGGGCGGCGCGATGATGCTCGCTTCGGCGATCGACTCGGCCGGCTGGACCGAAGTCATCGGCACGCTGGGCGGCGACGACACCGTGCTCGTGATTTGCGAGAAGGCCGAAGCGATGCCGATGGTCATGCAGCGCTTCGAGGACATGCGGACCGCAAACGAATAACTTGCCGCGCGCCGTTCACCGCAGCGCGCAACGCGGGCAGCGCGCTGCCCGCCAGGGAGCCACAGCAGTATGAAAATCGTCCTCGCCTACTCGGGCGGACTCGATACGTCGGTCTTGCTCAAGCAATATATCCTCGCCGGTCACGAAGTCGTCGCGATGACGGCCAACTTGGGCGAATCGGACATGGTTTCCGGCGAAGGCTCGCAGGACGCGCTCGAAGCTGTGCGCCGCAAAGCGCTGGCGCTCGGCGCGAAAGACGCCGTCCTCATCGACGCGCGCGAACGCTTCATCCAAGAGTACGCCTATAAGGCGCTGGCCGCGAACGCGCGCTATCAAGGCGTGTATCCGCTCTCGGCCGCGCTGTCGCGGCCGCTCATCGCCCAGCTCTTGGTCGAGACCGCCGCCGCGCACGGCTACGACGCGGTCGCCCACGGCTGCACGGGCAAAGGCAACGATCAAGTCCGGATCGAGGTCGGCGTGCGCGCCGCGGCGCCGCATCTCAAAACGCTCGCGCCGCTGCGGGATACGCCGCTCTCGCGGCCCGACGCGCTGGCCTACGCGCAAGCCCACGGCGTGCCGGTCTCGCAGACCGCGGCCAAACCGTATTCGGTCGACGCCAATCTGTGGGGCCGCTCGATCGAAGCGGGCGTGCTCGAAAATCCCTGGAACGCACCGCCCGAAGACGCCTTCGACTGGACCGCGACGCCCGGCACCGAACCCGCCGGCGGCAGCGAGGTCATTATCGCATTCGAGCGCGGCGTCCCATCGATGAACGGCCGCACCGGCGCGGATTTGGTCTTCGAGCTCAACCGGATCGCCGGCGCCAACGGCGTCGGACGCATCGACATGATCGAAGATCGCGTCGTCGGCCTCAAATCGCGCGAGGTATACGAGTGCCCCGGCAGCGTGACGCTCATCGAAGCACACATCGCGCTCGAACGGCTCGTGCTCACGCGTGACGAGCTGCGCACCAAAGCCGGGCTCGACCAGAAGTACGCCGAAATCATTTACGACGGCCAATGGTCGGCGCCGCTGCGCGGCGCGCTCGACGCCTTCAACGCGCAGCTCGCGCAGCGCATGACCGGCGAGGTGCGACTGGCGCTCATTCGCGGCCGGGCCGTGGTCACCGGTTCGCGTTCGCCGTTCGCGCTGTACGACGAGTCGCTGGCGACCTACGGTCACGGCGACCGCTTCCGGCACGATGCCGCCGGTGGCTTCATCGAGATCTGGGGCTTGCCCGTGGCCGCCGGAGCGGCCAAGGCCGCCGCGGCGGCCGAACGTTCGACGCCGACGCTGGTCTAGTGGCAAGCACGGAATCCCAACTGCAGTGGGGCGGCCGCTTCGCGACCGCGCCGGATGCCGCGCTGATCGCGTTCGGCTCGTCGCTGGCCGACGACCTGACGCTGGCGCGCTTCGACGTGCGCTGCTCGCGGGGCCACGTCGCGAGCCTGCACGGCGGCGGACTGCTCTCGGATGGCGATGCCGCGGCGCTGCGCACGGCCCTCGACACGGTTGCGGCCGAAGTCGAGGCCGGCACGTTCCCCGCGTTCGCCCAAGCCGGCAGTTTCGAGGATGTCCACGGGGCGATCGACGCGCGCGTGCGCGAACTGGCGCCGGCCGGCGCCGGCGAATCGCTGCACGCCGGGCGCAGCCGCAACGACCAAGTCGCGACGACGCTCCTGCTCTATGCCAACGATCGGGCGCGGCGCGGCCGCGAGTCGTGCGCGCGAATCGCAAGCGTCCTCGAAACGCGCGCCGCGGCGGCGCTCGAGAGCGGCGCGCTGCTGGCGGCGACCACCCATTGGCAGCCGGCCCAGCCGGTGCTGCTCGCGTTCTGGCTCGATGCCTGCGCGCGCGGGTTCGTTCGCGCGGCACAACGCTTCGCCGACGTCGAGGAGGCGTCGCTCGCTGCCTGTCCGCTCGGCTCGGGCGCCGTGGCCGGTTCGTCGCTGCCGCTCGACCGCTGGGCCGCCGCGCGCGAATTGGGCTTCGCCCGGCCGTCAGGCAATGCGCTGGACTCCATCGGCGAGCGCGACGTCGCGCTCGACCTGCTGCACGCCGGAACGCGCGCGGCGATCACCGCCTCGCGCGCGAGCGAAGAATTCGTGCTCTGGACGACCCCGGCATTCGGCTACGCGCGCTTAGGCGACGCCGCCTCGACCGGTTCGAGCTTGATGCCGCAAAAGCGCAATCCCGATCCGTTCGAGCTCGTGCGCGCGGCCGCCGGCCGAATCGCCGGCACGTACGGCGGCGCGCTGGCGACGACGACGGGCATCGGCTTGTCGTACCACCGCGATTTGCAGGAGACCAAAGCGCTGGTCATCCGCGGCACCGAACACGCGCTCGCCGCGCTCGATGCCTTCGCGCGAGCTTTCGATCAACTCACCTTCGACGAACGGGCGATGACCGCGCACGCCGGCGACGGCTATACCGTGGCGACCGATTTGGCCGACGCGGTGATCCTCAGCGGCAAGACCGCGCGCACCGCGCACCGCGTCGTCGGCGAACGCGTGCTGCGCGCGGAGATCG
Organism: Candidatus Velthaea versatilis; assembly: GCA_003134035.1. Lineage (GTDB taxonomy): Bacteria > Vulcanimicrobiota > Vulcanimicrobiia > Vulcanimicrobiales > Vulcanimicrobiaceae > Velthaea > Velthaea versatilis. Next base: position 13,341 of record PLAE01000251.1, on the reverse strand, counting down.
AGGGCCGCGCGCTCGACGCTGCCGATGCGGCGGCGCTCGGCATCCCCGATGCGCCCGTCGACGCCCGCGGCTCGGTGAACGGCAAACGCACGCCGGGCTCGACGAGTCCGGCGGCGGTCGCCGACGCGATCGCGCAAACGCAGGCCGACATCGCGCGGCTCAACGGCGCACCGGCGTGACGGCGGTTCACGTCGTCGGCGCGAGCGGTTACGCGTCGGCCGAACTCATCCGCTTGCTGCACGCGCATCCCGACGTGCGCATCGCGACGCTCGAAAGCCGCAGTTCACCCGGCGCGCGGATCTGCGATCTGTTCCCCGCCCTGCCGCACGTCACGCAGGCCTGCGAGCCCGCGGGAACGGTTCGCCAACGCGCCGCCGCGGACGACGTCGTCTTTCTGGCGGGCAACCACGAGTTGGCGCACGAGCAGGCGGCGGCGCTGCTCGAACGCGGCGCACGCGTGATCGATCTGTCCGATGCGTTTCGGTTGACCGATCGGGCGCACGGCGCCGTGTACGGTTTGCCCGAGCGCTACCGCGAGGCGATCGCCCGCTCGCGCTTCGTCGCCAATCCGGGCTGCTACGTCACGGCGTCCCTCTTGGCGCTCGTCCCGCTCGGAACATTCGCCGATCGCATCGCAAGCATCGTCGTCGATGCCAAAAGCGGCATCACCGGCGCGGGACGCACGCCGCGGGTCGAGTCGCTCTTCGCCGAAGTCGCCGGCGACGTGCGCGCCTACGGCCTGGCCGGACATCGGCACGGGCCTGAAATCGTGCAGGAAGCCGCCGCGGCCGGACTGAGCGCGCCGCTGATTTTCTCGCCGCACGTCGTGCCGCTGCAGCGCGGCATCCTAGCCGACGTGTACCTCATTCCGTCCGCGCCGCTCGACCGCGACGCCATCCGTGCAACGCTAAGCCGCTACTATGCCGCCAGTCCGTTCGTGACCGTGTTCGAAGACGTACGCGTGCCGCACTTGCCCGCGCTCGAAAAAACCAACGATGCGCAGCTCGCGGTCGCCCAACGCAGCGGCATCGTCCACATCCTGAGCGGGCTGGACAACTTGGGTAAAGGTGCCGCCGGTCAAGCTGTGCAGAATATGAACATCATGCTCGGACTCCCGGAGGAACGCGGACTTGTCGCTCGCAGCATTGCCGTCGGCTGAACCCGTCCGCCTAATCGCCATTCGCGGCGGGCTCGGCGCGGTGCCGGGGGTCAAGATGGCCGGCGTCCACGCCGCGATCAAGAAACGCAAGACCGATCTGGCCGTCATCGTGCTGGGCGGTCCGCACGTGTGCGCCCAAGTCATCACGACCAACGACATCAAAGCCGCGCCGCTGCTGGTGAGTTCGTCGCACCTCGATTTCGACGGCAACAACATGGCCGCGATCGTCGTCAACTCCGGCTGCGCCAACGCGTGCACGGGCGAACGCGGGATGCGCGATGCGCGCGCGACCGCGCGCCAAGCCGCGTCGCTGCTCAAAATCAAGCCGACCCAGGTCATCGTCGCGTCGACCGGCGTCATCGGCGTGTACTTACCGATGGACCGCTTGTCCAAGGGCATCGAACGCGCGCTCAAAGATCTTTCCGAAGGCCACGAAGCGGCGTACGCCGCGGCCGAAGCGATCATGACGACCGACCATTTGCCGAAGCTCGCGTCGTATGCGTGGCACGACAACGGCAAGCGCTATGCCGTGGGCGGCATCGCCAAAGGCTCGGGCATGATCGCCCCCAACATGGCGACCATGCTGTCCTTCATCGCGACCGACGCACCGATGTCGCGGGCGGCCCTCGGGGCCGCCTTGAGCGAAGCGGTCGACAGCACGTTCAACATGATCTCCGTCGACGGCGACATGTCGACGAACGATGCCTGTTATGTGTTCGCGAAACCCGGCAAGGGCGACGCGCCCGCCGGGTTCAAAGAAGCGCTCACCGCGGTCTGCCGTGACTTGGCGGTCGCGATGGTGCGCGACGGCGAAGGCGCGTCGAAAACGCTCGTTTTTCACGTCAGCGGCGCGCGCGACGACGCGCAGGCGCGGCAAGTCGCGCGCGCGGTCATCAACAGTTCGCTGGTCAAGACCGCGCTGTACGGCGAAGACCCCAACTGGGGCCGCGTCATCGCCGCCGCCGGCGCGGCGCGAGTCGGCATCGATCCCGAAACCTGGTCGCTGTTTTTAGGCGGCCAGCCGTGGGTCGAACGCGGCGCGATCGAAGCGCTCAGCGAAGCCGAAGCGCANNTGAGCAGCGATTACGTGCGCATCAACGCGCATTACCGGACGTGAGCGCAACGCGCGCCGCGGCCGGGAGCGGTCCGCGCGTGGTGACGCGCCATCCGCACGTGCTCGCCAACTACGCGCGCGCCGAGGTCAACTTCGTGCGCGGCGAAGGCGTCTATCTCTTCGACGAGTCGGGGAATCGCTATCTCGATCTCGTCGCGGGCATCGCCGTTTGCGCGCTGGGCCACTGCCACCCCGACATCACGCGCGCGGTCGCGCAGCAAGCGGCGACGCTGGTCCACGTCAGTAATTTGTATCAGCACGAACCGGCCGGAACGCTGGCCGACCGGCTCGCGCAATTGTCCGGATTCGATTCGGTCTTTTTCTGCAACTCGGGCGCTGAGGCCAACGAAGCGGCGATCANNGTGTTCTTCTGCAACTCGGGTGCCGAGGCGAACGAAGCCGCGATCAAACTCGCGCGCAAGCACGCTTGGCGGCGCGGTGAGAAAGATCGCACGACGATCCTCGCTGCGAACGGCTCCTTTCACGGCCGGACCTTCGGCGCGCTCGCCGCGACCGACAATCCGAAATACAAAGAAGGTTTCGAGCCGCTGCCGGCCGGGTTTACGTGGACGCCGTTCAACAACGTCGAAGCCCTCGACCGCGCGATCGACGACATCACCGCATGTTTCTTGGTCGAACCGGTGCAAGGCGAGAGCGGCGTGGTTCCGGCGACGCCCGAGTTCCTGCGCGCCGCGCGGCGCTTCTGCGACGAACGCGGCGCACTGCTCATTTTCGACGAGGTGCAATGCGGCATGGGTCGGCTGGGCAAACTTTTCGCATCGCAATTTTATGGTGTGCGGCCCGATGCGTTCACGCTGGCGAAGTCGCTGGCGAACGGCTTGCCGATCGGCGCGCTGATCGTGCGCGGTGAAGCCGCGACGGCGCTGCGGCCGGGCGATCACGGCACCACCTTCGGCGGTTCGCCCGTCCCGGCCGCCGCCGCGCTCGAACATTTGCGCGTCCGCGAAGCGCTCGATCTCGACACGCACGTCACCGCGATGGGCGAACTGCTGGCCGCTGAATTGAGCGCAATCGCCCGGACGTGGCCGCAGGTCTTCGCGCCGCCGCGCGGGTTCGGGCTGATGCGCGGCTTGCCGGTCTACGAGCCGCACCTCGCAGCGGCGTTCGTCGCCCCGGCGCTCGATCAAAATCTGCTCATCAACGCCGCCGGCCGCAATACCTTGCGCTTCGTCCCGCCGCTCATCATCTCGGCTAGCGAGATCCGCGACGCGATGGACCGCCTGCGGCGCACGATCGCGACCGTTCTCGGCTAAGGCCGATTAGGCCCGAACAGAGCTGTAACTTTTGTAACAACGCGTCGTCGTCCGGCGGTTCAGGGATGGTCTGCGACCGAGACACCACTGTTCTGCAAGACTTTACCACTTGGTAACGTTTGTAACAATCTGGTAGGATCAGGGGAATGGCGCCCGCAGGAAATCCCTATCGGACCGCGCCCGGGAGCATCCCGCCGGCCCTTGCCGGTCGAGACGGCGAACTTGGCGCGGCTCGGTACTCGATCGACCTCGCCGCCACGGGCACCCCCCCAAACCGATCGTCTTCACCGGTCTGCGCGGCATGGGAAAGACGGCGCTTTTGCGGCAGTGCGTTGCCGAAACGCAAAAAGCCGGCGGCTTGACGATTACGGCCGAGGCCGATGCGCAACTTCGTCTCACCGACGTCGTCTCCCGTGAACTGCGCGCCGCGCTCTCGGCAACCGAATCACTTCCGAAACGGCTGGTCGCCGCGCTTTCACGCATGGTCCAGCATCTCCCCAAGATCTCATACGAGTTGCCGCATGACGCCGGAGCCTTCGCGTTCGAGGGCGACGCGAACGTCGTTGACGAACCGCAGCCGGCCGACGCGCTCGAAGACCTGCTGTTCACGCTTAGCCAACAACTGCGCGGCAATGACCGCTTTCTGTGCATTGCCATCGATGAAATTCAGGAGAGCGCGCGCACCGATCTGCTGCGCATCATCCGCACCGTTCATCGGACCGCCGGCACCGAGCATCCGATCCTGCTGCTCGGGGCCGGGCTTCCGAACAGCGCCGCCGTGCTCAAGGCGGCCCGCACCTATACCGAACGCTATGCCTATCTCAATCTCGATTTCTTGAGCCGCGCTGCCACGCTGGAAGCAATCGATGTTCCGGCGCGCCGCAGCGGGGTTCACTGGCAACCGGACGCAGCTGACGCGCTTTACTCACACAGCCGAGGCTACCCATACTTCATTCAAGAGTACGCCTCGGCAGCATGGCTGGCACACGGCGGCGCGGTCATCACCGCAGCCGACGTTGAAACGATCGCGTCCGGCGTACGAACCTTGCTCGATGAAGGCCTGTATAGCCGGCAGTTCGCCCAACTGTCTCCCCGCGAAGCGGTCTATGTGCTCGCCCTTGCCGGCTTGGGTCCGGGCGTCCACCACAGCGAAGAAATCGCTCGTGCCCTCAACGTCAGGTCAGCGGAACTCGGCTCCGTCCGCGCTGCGCTCATCAAGCGCGATATCGTCTTCGCGCCGGCGCGGGCTCTCACCGAGTTTCGCCTTCCGCTCACCAACGACTACATCGACCGCCATCGCGAACCGCTCGAAAAGCGCGCCAGCCTCGGTAGAAACAACCTCACGGACAACCAGTGAAGCTTTGCCGCCGGCGGGTTCAGGCGTCTTCGCGTTCGTCGCCGGACGCGAAGACGCGCCAGGTGCAGCGGCCTTCGTTCTTCGCGCGATACAGGGCGATATCGGCATTGCGCAGCAGCGCTTCGACGTCGATGTGGCCGGGCGCGGCGACAACGACGCCGACGGATGCGCCGATCGAGAGCTCGCACCCGCGAACGAGGTATGGCGCGCTCAGTGATTGCACCAGGCGGCGCGCCAGCGTTTCGGCACTTCGCGGCAGATCCGGGCCGAAGGCGAGCAACGCGAACTCGTCGCCGCCCATTCGGGCAACCTCGTCGCCGTCGCGGACCGCGTGGCGCAGGCGTTCTGCGACTTCACGCAACAGCGCATCGCCCATCGCGTGACCCAGCGTATCGTTGACGGCCTTGAACCGGTCGAGGTCGACGAACAGCACAGCGAAGCCCTCACCGCGTTTCGCGCGCGACGCGGCCCGCAGGGCAAATTCTCCGAACGCCAACCGGTTGGGCAGCCCGGTGAGCGCGTCGTGATGCGCGAGTTTGCGCAGCTCGTCGTTGAGCGCGTCCATCTCCTCGCAGGTGAGCAGTGTCGCGCGATCGTTGCGCTCGCGCTCCCGGTCACCTTCGTGGTAGGCGGCATCGATGAGCTGCAGCAAGACCGCCACGTCGAGGATGCCCGACGGAGCCGTCGCCCGCGCGATCTGACGCTCGAGAAGCCGGTGCATACGAATCAGTCTTCGACCTCGTACAGGGTCGTGATCGTCATCGTCTGATTGTGGACGTCGGACAATCTCGAATTTGAAGTCGGCGCAATTTCACCGTAAGAATAAAATCCGATGCGTTTCGTCGCGGCGGCCAACTCGGCGCCGGCGGCTTCGAGTTCTTCTTCGGTGCGTTGGCCCATCAAGCGCTGCCGGCCTCCGCAGCCGACGATGAGCGCGAGGCTCGCGATCCCCGGCTTCAGGTCCACACTTGCTTGCCGGCCGGCTTCGGCCGAGGCGAGGATCAGGCGGTCGATGTTGCCGCGCATCAGCCGGGCGATCCAGCCCTCGGGCACGTTGCCGGCGAAGGTCATGGCGCCAGTTTGTTCATCCACGCTGATGGTCGCGCGCACGATCGCGCGATCCGGATTGTCGCGCGGCGAAACGAGCAGCGGGAATAAGATCATCGCCGGTACACCCGCGCTCACATCCTCCGCCAAATATCGTTCGTACAATTCGAATGCCGGCTTTCCGTCCAGTTCGTAGACGACGTTCCCGGCCGACCGCGTGATCGAGCGGCGCGGCCCGAAGGCGTCCCAACCGCTGGACCGGCCATGCGTGAAACGAATCGCGTTGCCGTAGAAGCCGATCGCCGCGACGACGCCGCTGCGGGCCGCAAAGTCGGCGCCGGTCAGAACCTCGGTGTAGTCCCACGAATCGCTAACCATGCCGCCGACGACGAGCGGCCCGGGGCCGAGCGCCTCGTGCAGACCCGCCGTCAAGTCGCTGCCATTTGCCCGCAGCCCGTCGGCGAGCACGAACACGCCGGCAAGGTCGTCGGCGGCCAGCGCTTTCCCGATGCTTTCGCCGGCTGAAAACGACTGCGACAATTCCCCTACCCGCGCATGCGCGACAGCGATGGTGGTACCGGCGAAGCCAAGCGCGACGGCCACGATTCCGTCTTCGCGCATGGTCTCGCCGACGATGCTCTGCATCGCCGAGCAGCCGACGATCTTCGCGGCCGGATACGCCGAACGTAATTCCGCGTAGCGCGTCTGGCAGCGCAGCGCGTCACGGTTGCCGAAATAAAGCACCAAATCCGCGTTTGCACGGCTCGGTCCGGCTTCGGACTGCCATCCCGCGGCGCCGCTCCACCGTAATTCTTCGATCCACATACTGTTCGCCTTGAGGTTCACGAGCCGGCAGCGAAGCTGCGAGTCACGCCAGTTCTGCAATCTTCATCGACACATCGAACGGCAGAGTTTATGAGCGGTTCCTTGGGGCTTGCGATCAGTCGTCTTCGACCTCGTGCAGGCTCGTGATCGTCATCGTCTGATTGTGAACGTCCGACAGCCGCGCGTTTGAAGTCGGCGCGATTTCACCATGGGAGTAGAATCCGATGCGCGTCGAGGGGGCGGCCAGCTTGGCGCCGGCGGCTTCGAGTTCTTCCTCGGTGCGCTCGCCCAGCAAGAGCGCTCGGCCGACGCAGCCGACGATGAGCGCGAGGCTCGGGGTTCCCGGCTTGTATTCCACACGTGCTTGCCGGCCGGCTTCCGCCGAGGCGAGGATGAGCCGGTCGATGTTGCCGCGCATCAGCCGGGCGCTCCACCCCTCGGGCACGTTGCCGGCAAACGTCATCGCGCCCGTTACTTTATCCACGCCGATGTTCGCGCGCACGACCGCCCGATCCGGATTGTCGCGCGGCGAAACCAGCAGCGGGAACACGCTGAGCGCCGGGTTCCCGCCGCTCAGCTCTTCGGCCAGATACCGCTCGTAGAGCTCGAACGCCGGTTTCCCGTCGAGTTCGTAGACGACGTTCCCGGCCGACCGCGTGATCGACCGGCGCGGCCCAAAGGCGTCCCAACCGCTGGCCCGGCCATGCGTGAAACGAATCGCGTCGCCGTAGAAGCCGATCGCCGCGACGACGCCGCTGCGGGCGGCGAAGTCCGCTCCAATCAGCACTTCGGCATCATCGTGCGAGTCGCTGGCCATGCCGCCGATCACGATCGGCCCGGGGCCGAGCGCTGCCTGAAGACCGGCCGTCAAGTCGCTGCCGTTTGCCCGCAGCCCGTCGGCGATCACGAACACGCCCGCGAGGTCGGCGGCGGCCAGCGCTTTCCCAATGCTTTCGCCGGCTGAAAACGACTCCCACGATTCCCCTACCCGCGCATGCGTGACGGCGACCGTGGTACCAGCGAAGCCGAGCGCGACGGCCACGATTCCATCTTCGCGGATCGCGTCGCCGACGATGCTCTGCATCGCCGAAGAGCCGACGATCTTCGCCGCCGGATACGCCGATCGCAACTCGGCGAAACGCGTCTGGCAGCGCAGCGCATCACGGTTGCCGAAATAGAGCACGAGATCCGCATCCGCGCGATTTGCGACGCCATCGGCCTGCCAACCCGCGGCGGCGTTCCAGCGTAGTTCTTGGATCCACATGATCTTCGCCTCGATGTTCGCAAGCCGGGCCGGCCGAGTGCCGTCAGTCGCGCAACCTTTCGGTTCTATCGACAAGTCAAGGGGCCAAATTTAGGCGCCGAGTTGTCCGGCTGACGTTCCACGACGAATCAGGTCCCAGGGCGAAGCGCAGCACCGCGTGCGGCGCGCGGCTCGAGCTTCGAGCCGCCCGGCTTTCACGCCGGCAGGCTGCGCCACCACGGGCGCCGGCGGTCAGCCATATCAAGGACCTCGGTTTGATCGAAGCGCGCCCGGTCGCACACGTTCCGTGGGTCGGCGGCGGGAAGCACCGGCAACCGGCCGTAACCTTAGCGCCGATGAACGCACCCGTAAACCTCGAGGTGCACCTCTTGGGTCAAGCGCGCGTCTGCGTCGACGGCGCTCCGATCCGGTTTGCGAAACGCAGCGTCACGCTGGCGATGCTCGCGTACTTGATCCTGCAGCGCGGTCGAACGGTGTCGCGCGAAACCCTGGCCTTTACGCTCTTTCCCGACCTCCCCGAATCCGACGCGTTCAAAGAACTGCGCCGCTATCTCTACCTGACGCAGAAAGCGTTGCCCGCGCTGGACGGCCGCGCGTGGATCGAGGCCGATAACGAGTCGATGCGTTGGAACGCGGCTGCGCCGGCGCGCATCGACGTGCTCGTCTTCGAGCAGCTTGCCGGCTCGCCGGCCACGCTCGGCGCGGCGGTCGACGCGTACGAAGGCGATTTGCTGGCCGAGATTTACGACGATTGGATCGTCGCCGAGCGCGAACGGCTGCGCACGATTCACCTCAACGCCCTGTCGTCGCTGGTCGTCGCCTGCCGCAGCGCGCGCGATTACTCGCGGACGATCGGCTACGCACAGCGGCTGCTGGCGCAGGACGCATGGCGCGAAGACACCGTGCGCCAGCTCATCGCCGCGCGCTACGAACACGGCGATGCGGCCGGCGCGATTTCCGAATACGAACGTTTCGCCCGCGCGACGCGGGCCGAATTAGGCGTTGAGCCGATGCCCGAAACTCGCGCGCTGCGCGACATCGTCGCGCGGGGCAGCGCTCTGCCCTCGTCGCTCGACCGCGCGCCGGGGACCGAGGCCGTGCGACGCGCCGGTGGGCTCCCCTTCGCGGGCCGGCGCCGCGATATCGAGCGTCTGCGCCATGCCTGGGACCGGGCGGCTCGCGCCGCCGGCACGATCGTCGCCGTCGAAGGTGAACCCGGCGTGGGCAAATCGCGGCTGGCGGCTGAATTCGCGCTGATCGCCGAGGCCGAGGGCGGCCGGGTGCTGGCCGGCACGACGAGCTTCCCCGAGACTACGCCCTACGAGAGCGTCGTTGAGGTGCTGCGCGCGGCACTGGCGCTCGTGGAGCCGGCCCGCGTCGATCCGCTGCGCACCCGCGTGCTGGCCCAGATTCTGCCCGAGTTGCAGGGCGACGAGTCGACGACCCGCGCGCGGCCGCCTGACGTCGAGCCCGGACGCCAACAGAGCCGGCTGTTCGACGCGATCGGCGCGACGCTCGAAGCGCTTTCCCGCACACGCCCGCTGTGTCTGATTTTCGAGGATCTGCACTGGGCCGGCCGCGGCACGCTTGAAGCCCTGCGCGCGCTCGCGCGCCGCGCGGCCACCGCCGCGATTCTGATCTTCGTGACGTTCCGCGACGAAGAGGTCGGCGCCGAACATCCGCTGCGCGCGCTGCTGCGCGAGCTCGCGGCCGAACGGCTAGCGATCCGCATGCCGCTAGGGCCGCTCACGCGCGACGATATTGACGGCGTGGTGACGGCGCTGGCCGCTTCGTCGTCGGTCGCCCTCGACCCGCAGTCGCTGTTCGCTCAGAGCGAAGGCAACCCGCTATTTTTGAGCGAGGCGATCGCCGAAGCACTCGATCCACCCCAGGCGGCCGGCGCCGCAAACGGGGCGCACGGTGTGATCGAGCGCCGCTTGGCCCGGTTATCGCCCCAAGCGCGCCGGGTCGCCGCGGTGGCCGCGGTCTGCGGCAACGCCTTCGACGCCGATGTCGCTTGCAGCGCGGCGGGCGCGAGCGGCGCGCCGGGCCTGGCCGCCATCGACGAGTTGCTCGAGCGCCGCATCGTGCGCGAGAACGGCGGTGCCGCCGGCTTCGGCTACGCCTTCGCGCATCACCTCATCGCCGCGGCGTTGTATGCCGCACTCGATCCCGCCGAGCGGACGATGCGCCACGCACGGGTGGCGCGGGCACTCGAACGGTTCCACCATCGGCAGCTCGACGGCGTCGCCGCGGAGATCGCGCGGCATTACGCCGCCGCCGGCGAACGCGCGAGCGCAGCCCGATGGTTCGCGCGCGCCGCCGCTAGCGCAAGCGCGATCTTCGCCCACGACGAAGCTGCGCGCTTCGCGACGGCAGCGCTCGAACTCGGCCCGCGCGCCGACGAGACCGCGACGTTGCTGCTCTTGCGCGAAACCGCGAACGCCCAGCTCGGGCGCCGTGCCGAACAGGCGCGCGATCTCGACGCCATCGACGCTCTCGACGCCCAAACCGGCGAGTTCGAGCTGGGCTGTGAGAGCCTGCGGCGGCGCATCGCGCTGCTGCGCACGCTCGAGGACCGCGCTGCCGAACGCGCGGCGATTGCCGCTCTGCGGTCGCGCGCCGCCGGCGCCGGAGACGCGCGCTGGATGGGCATCGCCGATTGCGCCAACGCGTGGCTGGACGTTTCGCTCGGGCGCTATGCGGACGCGGAACCGTTCGCGCGCGCCGCGCTCGAACGCTTGGAATCCGCCGGTGAGCGCGCCGAGCAGCTTGAAGCGCTCGCGGCCCTGACCGAAATTGCGGTCGCGACCGGCCGTGTCGCGAGCGCGGAAACGCTGCTCGAACGCGGAGCGGAGATCGCCCGCGAGGCCCGCGACGACCGCAGTTTGGCCGACGTGCTCATGCAGGCCGTCGCGGCTGCCGTTTCCGCGCAACACTTCGAGCGCGCCTGCGCAAGCGCCGAACGCGCGGCCGAGCTGTATCGATCGCTGGGCGATCGCGTCGGCGAAGCGCGGGCGCTCGTCAGCCTCGCGGCGGCAGCCGCACGCCAATCGCATTGGGAAGCGGCGCGCAAAGCAAATCTCAGCGCCGCCGCGACGTTTGAGTTAGCCGGCGATGCGCGCGGCCTAGCGCGCGTGTTCATGAACCTCGCGATGCTGCACGGCCGCTGCGGCGACATCGAGGCCGGCCGGCGCTATTTACTGCGCGCGCGCGATCATCAGCGGCGGCTCCAAGATGACCGTGCGATCACCGCGTCGCTGCTCAACGAGAGTTTTCTTGCGCTGTGGCAAGGGCNNGCGCTGGCCAATCTCGGTGCCGCCGAACGCGATCTCGGTCGGCTCGCCGCGGGGCTGGCCCACATGGAGGCGGGGCTCAAGCAGCAACTCGCTTTGTCCAGGCTGCCCGACGCCGTCAGCGATCTGGCGGACCTGGCGCTCGCGCACGCGCTCAACGGCGATCTGCGTCGCGCGTCGGAGCACGTCGAAGGCATCCTGCGAATCGATCGCTCCTGGACGAAGGCGGCCATCTTCCCGCCGTTTCCGCCCTGGGTCGCGGCCCGCGTGCTGCACGCCCGCGGCGACGACCGCGCGCGGACGGCGCTCGCCTGGGCGGTGCAATTGACGAACGAGTTTTCGGCCTCAATCGATCTGCCCGACCTGCGGGCGACTTTTTTAGCGATGCCGTTCGTCCGAGATATCCGTGCGGCGGCGGCCAGAGACTGCTGGCCGGCGTTCGCTCCCGCCACCGCGGCGGCTCGGCACGCGGGCGGCACGGCCTCTTGATACGCTGACGCCGGACTCGCAAACTCTCGATACGGAGGTTCCCGCGTGGTACTCGCTTACGGCAAGCGCGCAAGCCCCCGATTCGCCGACCGCGTTCATTCGGGTGCATGAGACGGTGAAAGATGAACCGCTTGAGTTTACCTTCGTCGTGCGGCTGCGCCGCCAAGACGGCGACGCGGAACCGCACTGGCGCGGATCGGTGCACGAAGTTCGTTCCGGAATCCGGCGTTTCGTCACCGGGACGCGCGACATCAGCGATTTCATCGCGGCCTGCTTGCGCGGCGAACAGCGTTCGCAACCCTGAGACACTCGTCGCCGATCGCGCAGCGCCGAGCAGCGAGCCCACCGCTTCGCGCTTCTCATTTTCGCGCTTTCTCTTCTTTTCGAAGGATGATCCCATGATCAAACGCATCCTCGTTCTCGCCGGGCTCTTGAGCGCGGCACTGCTCACAACCGCCGCGGCGGATCCGACCCCCGTACCCGGCGGCGCGAACGGCCTCGTCGCACTCGCGGGAAAGCCCGGTCAAACCATCTTCAACGGCGTGCTGCGAATCCAACTCGTCGAGCTGCGCGAGGCCACCGAGGCCGACGGCATGAACTCCTCGCTCGCGCCGACGGCGGGTCCGGACCAGAAAGTCCTGTATATGAGCACGCTCTTGCGCAACGGGTCGCACGAGGAGTTCATCGATTTACTGCATTACACGGTCGCCGACAAGGACGCCGTGGCCGTCGAGATCCCATCGATGTACATCAAGCACATCAATCCGCACATCTTGCAGGGCGCCTCGCTGCGGCAAACCGCGCTCTTCATCGTCGACAAAGATTTCGTCCCCTCCAAGCTCATCATCGATTGCGCGACGTGCGGCGCGCATTCGAGTTTCCGGCCGGTTCGCTATACGCTTGCCGCGCCGTAGGAGGCTTGCGGCGCAGCCGCACACGCGACGGACCGACGAAGTCGGTCCTCTAACGGGCGCGGCTTAGCGCGGCCCGAGCCGTCCGTTCAGATATGCCGCTAACCCATCCTGCGCGACCCGATCTTGTTTCATCGAGTCGCGGTCGCGCACGGTTACGGCGCCGTCGTCGAGCGTTTGAAAATCGATCATGATGCAAAAAGGCGTACCGATCTCGTCCTGGCGGCGGTAGAGCTGACCGACATTGCCTTCATCGTACTGCGTGCGGAAGCTGCGGCGCAGGCCGTGTTCGATCGTCTGCGCGCGTTCGACCAACTCCGGTTTGTTGCGCGCGAGCGGAAACACCGCGACCTGGACCGGCGCGATCTTGGGATGAAACCGCAGGACCACGCGTTGCGAAGTCTTGCCCTCATCGCTTGCGAGCGCCTCGTTTTCGTAGGCGTCGATGAGCATCGTGAGCGTGGTGCGGTCCATCCCGGCCGAACTCTCGATGAGGATCGGCGTATATTTCGATTTGCTCGCCTCATCGAAAAACGTCAGGTCCTTGCCCGACAGCTTCATGTGCGCGTCGAGATCGTACGTTCCGCGGTGCGCGATCGACTCGA
>PLAE01000233.1 GCA_003134035.1 Candidatus Velthaea versatilis | reverse complement strand
GATCGCGCCGGAAATAGTTGCTGGACTGGTTTCGAATTTATCGCCGTTGCGCCGATAGACGCGCACCGATATTCTGCGCGAATCGACCAACACGTACTCTTCGAGCTCGCCGATCGTCTGATATTCATCGAGCTTCTCGTTGGTATCGACTGCCGCCGTACTGTCGGACAGAACTTCGATGATCAGCTTCGGATGGCGCTTTATGAGCCGATCTTCGGCGTCACGGGCATCGTAGGTGACCAGGACATCGGGGTAGCGCGATCCGGGATACGTGGTGACGACCTTGATGTCATTTGCGTATGCGCGACAGGTGCTGCCCCGCAACGTCGGCCGGATAATCGCAATTAGATTTGTCACGATCTGTCCGTGATCGTCCGTCGCGCGGGCCATGGCATAGATCGCGCCGTTGCGAAACTCATGCTTGTTCTGCTGGCGCCCTTCCCAGGCGAGGAATTCAGCCNNCGGACTCGACGAAGTCGAGTCCTCTAGGGCTGGTCAAGCTGCGGAAGGGCCGCACGGTGCCATCGTTCGGCCGGGCGTGGATTGTGGAGAAGAACGGGCGGTGGTATGCGTGTTTCGAGTGCGAGCGCGGAACGCAACCGCTCCCGGCGACCGGCGAGGTCGTGGGCATCGACCGCGGCGTTCATGTTCTGGCTGCAACGAGCGAAGGCGAACTCATCGCCAACGGTCGGCTGGCGGACAAGCATCGCCGCATCGTGACGGGGCACGCGCGAGCGCTCGACCAGGCGACGGTCAAAGATGCGCAGGGGCGGCCGACGAACGGGAAGGATCCGCAGCGCGTCGCGGCCGTGCAGCGCTTGGCGCGGGCGAAAGAGCCGGAGGCCAATGCGCGGCTGGACTCGCTGCATAAGGTCGCGCATCGGGTCGTGGCAAGCGCGGACGTCATCGGGCTCGAAGAATTGAATCTTCGCGGCATGACGCGCAGCGCGAAGGGTACGGTCGCGGAGCCGGGCCGCGACGTGGCGGCCAAGAGCGGCCTCAATCGAGCGCTGCTCGACGCGGGCTTCGGCATTCTTCGACGTTTGATTGGCGAAAAGGCTGAGAGGGCCGTTCGCCGGGTCGTCGACGTCGGTGCAAGATATTCGTCGCAAACGTGCGGGCATTGTCTACACGTAGCGGCGGAGAGTCGTCGCAGAAGGCGCTTCGTTTGTGTCGCGTGTGGCTTTGCGCTGCACGCCGACGTGAACGCGGCGTTGGAGATCAGGCGACGAGCGCAGTTGGCGCTCACGAGTGAGCTATATCCGGCCGAGGACGCCGGTCGCAGGGCACGATGCGCTGCGTAGGTACACACAACGAATTGAGGGAAAGACGCACTTTTCGGCGCTGATCGACGATGCCGAACGCGGTCAGTCGACGCTCATCACGCGCAACCGCAAACCGGTGGCACGAATCGTGCCGGTCGCAGAGCCAAAGGCGCGAGAATTCGGGTTTAACGACGGCTTCGGATTTATTGCCGACGACTTCAATGCACCGCTCCCTCCTGATGTGCTCGACGAGTTTGAAAAGTGAGGCTGTTGCTCGACATGCAAGTCTCACTCTGGCTATTCATGCGCTTGACTGAAAGGAACTAAGACGCTTCGAGCGACCGTGGCCGATCCTCCAAACACCGTTTATGTCTCGGCCGTTTCGACGTGGGAAATCGCGATCAAGCCTGGCGGGAGGCTCGACTTCCCGGGTTTCCTGCACTCTATCTTCCCGATCGAATACAGCGCGCCGGCTTGACCATTCTGTCCATCGTGCCTACGCACACGTACCGCGCGCAATCGATATGGCGCTGGGCCCGAATCGCTCTCGTTGCCATGCGGTCCGGATTTCGGCCGTCCTCAACGTAGCCAATTTGCGCATGGCAATTCGACGATTCGTGAAAACTCACGCTCATTGTCGGTCACTAGCGTTAATCCCAGCGAAATGCTCTGCGCGGCGATCAACAGATCGTTGCCGCAAATCAGTCGCAGCTACTCGAGCCCCTCGACGATCCGAATACGTCCGGCCACGACGGCGACGGGCATCGGCGTTAGCGAGGCACCTTCGCACGGGCCTTCGACGCAGTTGCCGTCGGCGATGCGGAACGCCGCGTAGTGATGGCTGCACAGCACGAACTCACCGAACAGCGTCACGTTGGTGAGATGGTCGAGCGGAATCTGGAAATGCGGACACCGATTGACGTAGGCGGTGACGCAATCGCCCACCCGCAGCAGGATGATGCCGAAGGCCGCCTTTCCGCTGCCCCAGCTCAAGGCTCGGCCCGCACCGTCGGCGAGTTCAGTGAAGCCGCACAGGTCCGTGCCGGGCGGCGGAACGTTTTCGGTCAAACCGCAGCCGGAAACAGCGCCGGCTCGAGCACGAAATCGTGGGCGAGCGTGTAGAACGGTGGCGTCAAGCCCAAGCGCCGCGCGTCATCCGCCGAGTCGTGGCGCTCGAACCTCGCGACCAGCGATGACTTCACGCCAAAGACCGCGTCGGCATCGAGCGACGGATCGCCGTCAACGTACAGCGCCGTCACGACCGGCACGTGACCGGCGGCGGCGATCTTGAAGTGCAAATGCGCGGGGCGCATCGATGCGCGGCCCAAAGCGCGCAGCATGTCGCCGACGGGGCCGTCGGTCGGGATGGAATACTCGACCGGCAGCACCGCGCGAAACGCGAACCGCCCGTCGCTCGCGGTGCGCACGTACCCGCGGCAATCGGGAACGTCGCGCACGGCGTATTGCGTGTCGTACAATCCGTGGCCGTCGGTTTCCCACGCTTCGACGACCGCGCCGGCCAGCGGCGCCCCGGCGCTGTCCGTCACGCGTCCGCTCACGAGCAGCGGCGCGCCTTTGCCCGCCGACGCGATGCTGCCGTCGAGCGGAATCTCGGGCGCGTCCGCGGTGTGGAACGGTCCGATCACCGTCGACTCGGTTGCCGCACCGGACTTGCGGTTCGCGAGCGCATCGACGAGCATCGAAACGCCGCAGGTATCGGAGAGCAGGATGTATTCCTGGCGAATCGCGTCGCACTTCTGCCCCGTCGCGGTCAGAAAGCCGATCCCCGCGGCCCACTCGTCGGGCGTCAATTCGACCTCGCGCACGAAGTCGTGCNNGTATGGTTGGCGGCTCCTTACGTGACGAGAGCACAAAGGCGATTTCCTGCTCCGCGCCGATGCACAGCGTGCGGGGCGCGTAACGGATTAACCAGCCGGCCGCGTCTGCCCGAAGAACTGGTTGGGCGCATCGTTCGGTGTTCCAGAAAGTTGCTCGATGATCAACTGGCAAATGAAAACACGTGGGGTCAGTGCTATCGTATTCGGCCCAAGATTGATAATTTCAAGTGTAATTTTGCCATCGAAACCGCTATGCACCGTTGGCGCGGTAAAATGCACTAGCATCCCGTATCTTGCCCTTGAACTCTTGCCTTCAACACGAGCCGCGTATGCTGGTCGATCTTGCCGGATAGGAAGTGCGACCCGTTCAAGCTTCTGCGACAACACGAATTGATTCGGCTCAAGATTATAGGGCTGGTTTTCGGTCGTCGTGATCTGCTCGCAATTCCGCTCGATGTAACCGGAACTATAGGGTCGATCGAGACGCAGCGTAACCGGATCTCCTCTTTTGGGGGCTGTAACCGTAGAACCTAAGCGAAGGTCAACGGCCGACGTGTTAAAAGGAGATTTTCCAACGTCTCGTCCTGCGATCGGATCAATTACGAGATCACCCATTTCGAGCGCATTTAATATCGCCGTATTGCTAAGGATCACGCGACCAAAAGATCCTCACTCTTAACGCGAACCCACCGGG
The DNA here is from genome assembly GCA_003134035.1 of Candidatus Velthaea versatilis. Taxonomy (GTDB): domain Bacteria; phylum Vulcanimicrobiota; class Vulcanimicrobiia; order Vulcanimicrobiales; family Vulcanimicrobiaceae; genus Velthaea; species Velthaea versatilis. Next base: position 4,492 of record PLAE01000233.1, on the reverse strand, counting down.
ACCCTGAGTCAGTGTCCTCAGAAGGAAGAAGACATAAGCTAATTTCGCCGTCGGTCGAAAGTCGTGTAGCCTTCACAGATTGCTTTTCATCCGTCTGCACGAGCAAAATCCTATCCGTGAAGAAAGAAACGGTTGTGCCTTCTGCTGTATGTATGCGCACGTTGACTTCAGTCGGAAACATTCCGCTTCCAGCTAGTTCACACGGGATAAAGACCTGTTCAACGTTATTCAATGGTTCCCCGAAAATTTCAAAGCGAGCGACTACGTAGTGCGACCAGCGATCGGTGAAGACTTTGTGGATATGTTGCGCATTCGTCGGGTAAATTAAAGCACAATTTTATCGAACATATGTTCGTCTGCCTTTCAAGTCCTATAAACGATGCCCTCTCGGGGACGAATTTCGGCTCAAGCAACTTTGAACAGTTGTAAAGGCCCGGCGAAAGGGTATTCCTTGCCGGTAAAGTGGCTTTCGGGTGCGTACTCGTACCTGGCAGATCGACGCGCGGGTCATGCGTCGACCCGCGGATCGCGCACGATGTGGGCCAACGGAAAAATGCGCCAGCTCGTGCGCGCGGCGAGCAGACCCCAGATGCCGCGCGGCGCCCAAATCATCACCACGATCGCAACGACGCCCAACACGATGAGGTACCACGAACCGTAGTCGCTCAAGAACTGCCGCATCACAAAATAAATCAAGGTGCCCACGATCGGACCTTCGATCGTGCCGATGCCGCCGATCACGACGGTAAAGAACAAGAGCGGAATCCAGCTCATGCCGAACGCGGCGTCGGGTGAGATCCGCAAAGCATTGAGAAAATAGAGCGCGCCCGCGCAGCCGCTGCCGAACGCGGCCGCGACGTAAACGATGAACTTGGTGCGCGCGACATCGACGCCTTGGCTCTCGGCGGCGGTTTCGCTATCTCGAATCGCGGTGAGCGCCAAACCCAAGCGTGACTGCAGCAGCCAGTACACGCCGCCCGTCGTCGCCGCCATCAGCGCGATCGCGATCCAATACGTGACCGCTTCGCGAACGTCGCGTGGAATCCCGATGAGCGCCGTGAGGCTCTGGCCCGAACCGCCGCCCAGCGCCGCGATGTTGGCGAAGACCAGCCGATAGACTTCGGCCACGACCCAGGTGCCGACCGCGAAATAGCCGCCCGCCAAGCGAAACACTATCCGCGACGTCGGTACCGCGAACGCTGCCGCGGCGAGCCCGCCGAGGGGTACGCAAAAGAATGGATTGACGTGCGCGTCGTTGGCGAGCACCACCAAACCGTAGCCGCCCAAGCCGATGTAGGCTTGTTGGCCGATCGAAATCAAGCCGCCATAGCCCGCCAACAGATTCCACATCTGCGCGATCGCCAGCAGGCAGGCGAATTCGACAACGAGCCGCATGATGTCCGAGGGCGCCCAGAACGGAAATGTCGCCAGCGCGACACCCGCGGCGGCGGCCAGCATGGCCCCCAGCCTGCTCGCCGGCGTCCAGCGCTCGACACGCAGCTCGCGGGCGGCGATCGTCATTGCGCGCTGCGGGCGAACAGCCCCGTCGGTCGGTACACGAGCACCGCGAGAAACACGAGGTGCCCGGCCAAAATACCCCAGCCCGGATTGAGCGCGAAACCGATCGCCTGCGCGACGCCCAAGATGATTGCGCCGGCAAACGTGCCCCAAAACGAACCCAGACCGCCGATCACCACCGCCTCGAAAGAATAGATCAGAAAATTTGGGCCGTCGGCCGGTGCGAAGGTGAACTTGATGCCCATGAAAACGCCGGCGAGCGCCACGACGGCGAGCGAAATCGCCGTCGCATACGCAAAGAGCTGCCCGTCGCGCAGCCCCATTACCTGCGCGATCTCGGGATCGTCGGCGACGGCGCGAAACGCCATCCCCAGCGACGTGCGGTTGAAGACGAACTCGAGCAGTGCCGCAACGGCTAGCGCCGTACCGAACACGATGAGCGGAAACCACCCGACGGCGAGATGCGCACCCAGCGCGACACTCGCCGTGCCGAGCGCTCCGATCTGAATCGAGCGCGCGTCGGCGGAGAAGACCTGCAGCAACACGTTTTGGATGATGATGGACAACCCGTAGGTGACGACGAGCGGCGGCAGAATCGCGTTGCCCAAGGTGCGGTTGATGATCGTGCGCTGCAGCGCGTAACCGAACGCCGCGAAGACGAGCGCCGTCAGCGGCGCGACCACGAACGGGCTCAGCCCCGTCGCCGCCACGACCACGAACGCGCTGTACGCGCCCAGGACGATGAAGTCCCCGTGCGCGATGTTCACTTGGCGCATGACCCCGTAAATGACGGCCAGCCCCATCGCGAAGAGCGCGTATAACCCGCCCAGCAGCGCGCCCTGGACGACGGTATCCATCGCGTTCATCGCCGCGCCTGGCGCGCTCGCGAGGCGGACACGCGCGCCGACATTACTTCACTCCAAAATAGGCAGCGGAGATCTGGGGCCGGGTCAATTCCGCCGAGCGGCCCGTCAGCGTGACGCGCCCATGGGTGAAGCAGTACGCGCGATCCGACATCGTGCGCGCGAGTTCGATATCTTGCTCGACGATGATCGTTGCCAGACCGTCGGCGCGCACGCGGCGCAGGGCCGCGTACACGTCTTTGGCGACCGCCGGCGCGAGGCCCAGCGAGATCTCGTCGCACATGAGCAGCCGCGGGTTGGCCATGAGCGCGCGGCCGATCGCCGCCATCTGCTGCTGGCCGCCCGAAAGCGCGAGCGCGGGCGTCGCGCGCTTGTCGCGCAGCACCGGAAACAGGTCGTAGACGCGCGCGAGCGTCCACGGTCCGGGGCGGCGGCTGAACGTGCCCATGCGCAGGTTCTCTTCGACGCTGAGGCTCGCGAAGAGCCGCCGCCCTTCGGGTACGAGCGCGATGCCCCGCCGCGCGATCGCCGGCGCGGTTTCGGCGCCGATCGGCGTGCCGTCGAAAACGACGTTCTCGGCGCGCGCTGGGATCAAGCCGGCGATCGACCGCAGCAGCGTCGACTTCCCCGCTCCGTTCGAGCCGATGAGTGCGACGCATTCGCCTTGCGCGACCGTGACGTCGACGCCGAAGAGTGCCTGAAAATCGCCGTAGTGCGCGACGAGCTCGTGCACGGCGAGCAGGCTCACGCCCCAACCTCGACTTCGACGTCGACGCCCATGTATACGCGCTGCACCTGCGGGCTGTTGATGACCGCATGCGGCTCGCCTTCGGCGATCTTCGCGCCCGCGTCCAGCACGATCACGCGCGTCGCGACGGCCAGGAGCGCGTGCACGACATGTTCGATCCAAATGACCGCGATACCGCGCTCGCGAATCGCGCTGACGGTCGCGACGACGTCCTGCGCCTCATGGTCGGTGAGCCCGCCGGCGATCTCGTCGAGCAGCAGCACCGTGGGGCCCGTCCCAAGCGCCCGGGCGAATTCAAGGCGCTTACGGTCGAGCAGCGTGAGCGTTCCGGCGAGGCGATTGGCCTTGCGCATGAGGCCCGTGAGTTCGAGCACCTCGGCGCAGACGGCGTTGGCCTCGCGCCCCGAACGGCGGCCGCCGAAGAGCGCCGCGACGAGCACGTTCTCGTACACGCTCAAACCGCCGAACGGCTTGGCGATTTGATACGAGCGCCCGATGCCGCGCCGGCAGCGCTCGTGCGGCGGCAGTTTGGTGATGTCGGCGCCGGCCAGGAACACCGCGCCGGCGTCGGGTGCGACGTCGCCGCTCATGATGTTGAACAGCGTCGTCTTCCCGGCGCCGTTGGGACCCAGAATGCCGAGCACCTCACCCGCGTCGACGGTCAAGGAAACGTTGGCGGTGACGGTGAGCGAACCGTACCGCTTGGAGACGTTGCGGACCTCGACGAGCGGGCTGGGCACCACGCGGCGCTAGGATCCTGTCGGGCTTTGCCCGACACACCGGCACGGCCGAAGGCCGAACGCAACGGATTCGACGCAGTCGAATCCTAACGGGCGGCTCGGGCGAAGCCCGAACGCGAAGGATCGAGGAAGTCGATACACTAGGAACACGTCGGGTTTACCCGACGTGTGCCGACGCGCGGCTTGCGGCGAAGCCGCAAACGCGAAGGGTCGACGAAGTCGACCCACTAGGCCGGCAGCGGCTGCAGCGTCGCTTGTTTGGGAATCAGCGTCGCGGCCGCGTTCTCGACGATAACCAATTCGTATGGGTACTTTTTGCCCTTGATCCATTGACCGCCGACGAGCGGCGTTTTGGCCACGTTTTTGACCGGGCCGTGGCCCCAGGCGACGGTACCGACGACGGTTTTGAGATTGGTCGCCGCGATCGCGTCGCGAATCGATTCTTTCTTCTCGAGGTCCGTCGATCGCGTGAGCACGTCGGCGGCGATCTCGAAGAGCGCGTGCGCGAAGCCCAGCGGCTGCGTCCACTGCTTGTGGGTCGCTGCTTCGTAGGCCGCGGCGAGGTCGGCCGAACTCTGCTTGGTGAGCGACGAGCGGAACGGGTGGTGCGGCGTCCACCAGAC
>PLAE01000088.1 GCA_003134035.1 Candidatus Velthaea versatilis | reverse complement strand
GTTCGAGCGCGAGCGCGAGCGGAAAGTTGCCCGCGATGACCGACACGCTCGTCATGCCGATCGGCCGGAAGCGCGTAAACGCGCTTTCTTGGATCGCCTGCAGCTTGCTCTCGCCGCGTTCGCGCAGCGTGTTCGCGTAATCGACGAGCAAGATGCCGTTCTTGGTGACGAGACCGACGAGCAAAATCGTGCCGATGAGCGAGAACAGGTTCAAGGTTTCGCGCGTCAGGGCGAGCGCGCCGAGCGCGCCGACGGCCGCGACCGGCACCGAAAACAAAATGATGAACGGTGACCGGTAACTGTTGTATAGCCCAACCATGAGCAAGAAGACCAGCACGACAGACAGGATGAGCGAGCTGCCCAAGCCGAGCAGCGTCTGGCCCATGAGGTCTTGCTGACCGAGCGGCGCCGGCCGAACGACGATCGTCTGGGGCCACTTCTGCTGCTCCGCTACGCGTGCGATCTGCGCGAGGAACGCTTTCTGCACGTTCGAGAGCGACGATCCGGGCACAACGTTCGCACTGATGTGCACGACTTGGTTGCGGTCCACGCGAATGATGAGCGGCGGAGCCGGCTCCCACTTGAACGTCGCGAAATCCCCGAGGTGAACGATCTGATTCGTCGTTGAGCGAACCGGAATCGCATTGAACGCGGCCAGACTCGTTTGATCTTCGATTGGATAGATGACTTGGACTTGTTCGAGGCCGTCGGCGGTCTCGAACTGCGTCGCGATCGAACCGCCGAACGCGGCGCGCGCCGCATTCGCCGCCGTACCGATGCTGACATTGAGGGCCTGCGCCCGCGCGCGGTCGAACAGCAGCTCGACCTGCGGTTGTAGCGCGGAGTCGGAACTCAGGACGCTGGTCGCACCCGGCGTATGCTGCATGATCGCGTACGCGGTCTGCGCGTATTTGGTCGGGTCCCCGCCGGCGATATCGGTGACGAGCTCGTCGACCGGCTGGGCGTTGCCGCCCTGCGTACCCGTCGCCGGTACGACCACGGGATTGCCGCGCGGAACCTCCCGCCGGGCGATCGTTTTGAACTCGCTGACCCAATGATCCGTCGAATACTGACGATCGGCCTTGAGCCACACGTGAACTTGGCCGACGTTCCCTTGCGTGACGAAGCCGCCGAACGGCGCGGAGTAGGCACCGCACACCGCGATGTCGGCATCGATATCCGCGTTGCCCTGGCGCAGCACTTTTTCAAGCGCCGTCATCTTGCCGCACAGGGTCCGGAGCGGTGTGCCGACCGGATACTGGATCTGAATGTAAATCTCGCCGCGGTCGTTGGGCGGGATGAACTCGCTGCCGACGATGCCCGTCGGCACCAGCAGCACCGCAAGGATGAACGACAGCAAACAGAAGCCGACGAACGGGACGCGGTGGCGCAGGCCCCACGGCAACACTTTGTGCGCGTACCAACTGCGCAGGTTGCTGAAGCCGCGCTCGAAGGCGCGGATGATGCCCCACGGCTCCCAGTGCCCTTTGAGCGCCCAATTCGCGGCGAGCGACGGCGTGATCGTGAAGCAGACAAAGAGCGACGTGAGCGTCGAGATGACGACCACGACGCCGAACTCGGCGAGGTTGCGGCCGACTTGACTCTGGATGAAAGCGATCGGGAGGAAGACGACGACGTCGACGAGCGTGATGACGATCGCCGCCATGCCGATTTCGGTCCGGCCCGTGATCGCCGCGGCGGCCGGCTCCTGGCCCATGTCGAAGTGGCGTTCGATGTTTTCGAGCACGACGGTCGAGTCGTCGACGAGGATCCCGATGACGAGCGTCATGCCCAGCAGCGAGATCGTGTCGAGCGTGAGCCCGAGCATCTTCATCACGAAGAGCGCAACGCCAAGCGACGTCGGGATGGCGATGAGCACGACGATCGCGTTCCGCCACGAGCCCAGGAAGAACAGCATCACGATACCGGTCAGCACGATCCCCTCGATGAGCGTGCGGATCACGCCGTCGAGCTGCTGCGCGGTGTACTTCGACTGAACGTTGATGATGCCGAAGGTGATGTCGGGGAACTGCGCCCGAATCTTCGGCAGCGCGGCGATGACGTTGTTCGACGCGTCGACTTCCGAGGCGTTCGAGGCCTTTTGAATTTGCAGGAAGACGCTGTTGAGCCCGTTGACGCTGGCCGCTTGCCGGCGCGGCTCGAAGCTGTCGGCGACGCGCGCGACGTCGCTGATCCGCAAGACTTCGTTCGCCGAGGTCCACGGATCGATCGTGCCGGCGTTGCCGCCCAGCGAACCGGCGGTTTGCGGCGTACCGGTCACGGCGGGCGCCGAGATCGGCAAACCGAGAATCGATTCGGGCGTGATGATGTCGCCGCGAATGTCGACATTCGTCTCGCGGTTGGGCGAATACACGATTCCGCCCGGCGCGCGCACGTTGCTGCCGCCGACGGTACTGATGACATCGGTAAGCGTCAGCTTATTGGCCGTCAACCGCAGCGGATCGACCGTCACCTCGAAAGCCGGTGTTACGTTGCCGCCTTCGTTGACATTCGAGATGCCCGGCACTTGCTCGAAGGCCGGCACGATGCGGCCTTGCGCGATGAGCGATAACTTGCTCGCCGTCATCTTCGAGGACGACAGCGACATCGTCACGACGATGGCTTCGCTGGGATCGTTGATCGACACGACGGGCGCAGTAAGGTCGCTGGGCAAGTTATGGCTTGCGGCTTGAACGGCTTTTTGAACGTTGACGAGATCGGTATTCTCGTCGGAATTCAAGGTGAAGATCGCGGCGATCGTCGCTTGGCCGTTCTCGATCGTCGAGTTCATCGTCTGCAGGTTGGGACTGCCGGCGATCTGATCTTCGATCGGAGCAACGATGCTGTCGCGCATGACGGTCGTCGTCGCACCGTTATACGTCAATTGGACTTGGATGGACGGTTGGGAAACGTTGGGATACTGCTGCCGGATCAGCGTTGCCCACGAGATGGTGCCCGCCAGCAGCACCACCGCCAGGAGCACGAAAACCAGCGTCGGCCGGCGGACGAAGAGCGTCGTTAACCACATAGCAGATCGCCTCTAGCGCTCAGCGACCGCGGCTTTTTGCGGCTCGACGTTCTGACCGTCGGATAACCCGAGTTGTCCGTTCGCGATGACCTGCTGTCCGGCACGCAGGCCGCTCACGATCGCGTTCGTGCCGTCATCGGCAAGCATCGTGACGCCGACGGTTTTCACCAGACCGTTGTTGATGATCTGGACCGTTGAATCGGTCGTGTCCAGAAACGCCGTGAGCGGGATGCGGATTCCGCTCGTCGACGGCTTCGTTACGCGCCCCGAAACGACCATGCCGGGGTGGAAGTTGCCGCTCGGATTCGGTACCAGCACCTTGACGATGAAGTTGGTCGAACCCGGCGTCACTTCATCGAGGACGCCCACGACCTTGCCGGTCGTTTTGAGCCCGCCGTGGTCGGACGACGCGATCTGGGCCGGGGCGCCGGTCTCGACGCCGATGACCTGCGAGCCGGCGCCGTTGAGCGTCGCGTACACTTTATCCGTCTCTTGCAGGGTGAAGATCTGGCGGGAACCCGGATACTCGCCGGGGTTCAGATTGCGGTTGACCACGACGCCGTTGATCGGCGACATGATCGTCGCCTTGGCGATCGCGGCGCGAATGTTGTCGGCCTGACCGAGCGCCGTTTGCTCTTCGGCACGCGCCGCCGCGACGGTCGCGCCTTGCAGGCCGGTGGCGGTCGATCCATTCGACTGCACTTGCTTGAGGTTGTTTTGCAAGTTGACTTGGGCGGTCCGCACCGCCGACGTGTCGGTGCGGACCGTGACGTTCTGGGCGTCGTAGGTCTGCTGCGAAATAAAGCCGCTCTTAAGCAACTCGGCGTCGCGCCGCAGGTTCAGCTGCGCGGTCGCGAGCGTCGCTTGCGCCGACCGCAGCGCGGACTTGGCCGAAAGGACCGAATTGTCGTTTTGCACGATCGTCAAATCGGCTTGGTCGTAGGCTTGCGTCGCCTTTGCGGCATCGCTTTGTGCCGTGCCCACATCCGAGCGCAGCTGCGCTTCGAGATCGCGCGTGTCGAGCCGAGCAAGGACCTGACCCTTGGTCACGCGATCGCCTTCGCTCACCTCCACCTCGTCGACCGGTTCGACCAGATTCGACTGCACCTGGACGTTCAGGAAGGGGACGATGATGCCGCCGAGCGTGCTCACCGGTGAGACCTTGGCATTCTGCGCGACGGTCACCGGGACCACCGCCGCCGCCAGTGGCGTTGCAGCCGGCCGCTTGCTGCATGCGCACAGCAGCGTGATGACGAGGAAAGCCGTGCCGAGGCGCGACGCTGGGCCGCCGAAAGGTCGCATACGCTGATCATACTCCCTGGATTCAGAACCCAAACTCGGCAAATTCTCAGCTTTTGCTGCGCGCCGCCGGACACGCGCGCCGCAAGCTGCCCT
>PLAE01000049.1 GCA_003134035.1 Candidatus Velthaea versatilis | reverse complement strand
TGTAACACAGTAGTACTAGGGGCTCGAACGCGATTTCCAGGCGGCCGCTTCTTTGAAACCCGAGCAGCATCGCCAGCTCATAAAGCCGATCCGCCCGATGCTGCTCTCGGGCAAGGTCGCCGCCATCACCGGTCCCGTCGAAAGCTGCCTTGATTTGGAGCACGGCCGCCGATGAATCGAGCGGCTACAGCTATGCCGGCAGAGCTTTCGCTTCTGATCCGGAGCCGAATTTATACGATCCGGCGCGGTCAACCCGAACTCCCCGGAATCGCCGCGAGTCTGCGCAGCGCATTTGCCTTCGCGCGATCGCTAGAATCAGCGACGGCTCCTTCCAACACACGTACCCTTAGTCCGGCGGCGATCGCGCCGCGCGTCGTCGCGGTCATACACGCTTTTGCCATGAGGCCGGCAAGCACGACTTCATCGATACCGAGCGCGGCAAGATGTTGCCGTAGTCGTTCGTTCGAGAACGCATCGCCGCGTGTCTTGGTAAAATACGGCGCATCATGCACGGCTAGACGCTCATCCCAAGCCGCGCCTTTCGAACCGGCTATCGAGGCTTTGCGGCGCAATATATCATAAGCCGGTCGTCGGGCTGAAACTCGTTCCCTATTGCGACGATGTGAACTCCTTGCGCGCGAGCAGCCTAGATCGCAAGATTCGTTTGAATTATGAGGGGCTCAACTTGATTGCGGCTTATCGGCATACGACCGTCGTCGGCAAGAAAATCGCGCTGAAAATACGGGCTCGCGCAGCACGTCTCCGTTGCGCTCGGCGGCGCCGAGCAGTTGCGACTAAGCGTCGCCGCCGATTCAGGCTTCAGTTCGCCGGCGGTCGCCGCGAGCTCCGCGGAGATTCTCGCCGGCGGCGGGTTCGAGATTGAGCATGGAATGCTGTGCGCGCGCCCCGTTCGCACGACAGCGATGAATCGAGCACCTCGCGGACGGGCTAACCCCCAAAGCCCGCTGTACCGCCAGCAGCTCGTGGTCGCCTTCGGGCGCTACTGCGCTAGCTTGGAGCCGGCGTCCAGCGGATGACCCCCGCCGCGTAGGCGCCCAATTGTGCCGGAACGGCGACTGCCAGCAGCCTCGCCGAGCCACGAAACGGCGGCAGCGCCCGAATGTGGGCCCTCCCGGTGACCGCGTAGCCAACCACGGTGTCACGGCCAATCGCCACGAGCCGCTCCCCGGCATAGCGCCATGGCAGCGGTTCTCCGGCGTGCATTCTGGGCGATTCCCACAACGGTTCCGGAATCAGACGGCGAAAGGACCATCATGAGCGTTGGTCGCGATACGACACGGGAACCTGTTGGGCCACATTTGCATCTCCACGAGCATCTCGACGGGATTCGGCACGCGCACAAACACGAGCATTGGGATCACGACCACGACCATGAACACGATGGACACACCCACAGTATCGGCGATGCGCACAGCGCGCACGCAGATGCGACTGCCGGCTGATGGCGCGCTTGCGAGGGTCGGGGACGATGGGGCCGACCCGTTCGATGCGCTTACCGCGGGCGCTCGATGAGTGGTTTACCGAGCGCCTTCAAAGACATTCGGAACGTTCGCCCAGCGAACTCCTCGTCCAACTCATTCACGGCGGGCTGCGCTTGCGCGAAGGCTACATGGCAATTCATCGTCGCGTGCTCGAGCAGCATCTCATGGCCGGCGAGACGGAGCAATACGCGGTCTACGTCCGGTGCTTGACCGATACGTTCGGCCGCGAGTATGTCGATCATCTGGAGAACTGGCTCAACAGCGAGCTGGCCTCGGCGCCGCCCGCCTCGGCGCGGAATGGACGGCCGTAACTCGACTGCTCCGGGTCAGGAGAAGCACCAAAGAGCATCATCCGGCAAAGTGCAGGCATGCTGTTGTAGTTATGAATACAAATTGAATGGCACCAGCAACGACCGGCGAGCAGTATGCTCACGAACACCAGCATCCAGGTGCAATCACCCACGTCCGCTCCCACGAACACGTTCTGCCACGAACATGAACATCGTGACAGCGACGGAACCGTTCATACGCACGGACACCTGCACGCCGAACATGAGCACGCCCAAGACGGGAGCCAAAAGCCCGTGCGCAGCCAAGCCCGCGATTACGCAGACGCGCGAAGTGTGGCGTCGAGCATCGCAGCTTACGACAATCGCTCTTCCGATTGTCCGCACGATGGTACCTGTACGGCCGAGACAACGACGAGGTCGTCAATCCGCCGCACTCGGTACACGATAATTGAGATGAGCCAGCTTGCCATGAACAAAGCGATGATCGAAAAACCGAGGTTCGCGAAAGACAGACCTTCGACGGCGTCCCAAAAACCGCCGGCCGCGTGCAGCTCGGATCCGATCACCTGAAGCACTTCCAACCCTCCGATGAACAGCGCAACGATGACCGAGATCGAGGTGATCGTGACGTTGTAGTAGATTTTGCGGATCGGCCGGACAAATGCCCAGCCGTACGCGCCCAGCATCGCGACGCCATCGGTCGTATCGACCAACGACATGCCCGCAACGAACAGCAGCGGCAGCAGCAAGGTGAAACCGATCGGCATTTCACTCGCACCGGTCACCGCTGCGATGCTGAGCAGCCCGACTTCGCTCGCCGTGTCGAATCCCAGCCCGAACAGCAAGCCGATCGGATACATCGTCCAGCTATCCTCGACGATGCGCAGGAGCGGTCGTAACACTCGGGCGAGCAAACCGCGGTTCGTCAGATACTCATCGAGCGTTTTTTCGTCGCAGGTACCGTCCGCGACGGCCCGTTTCCAGGTGCCGGCGATTTCTGCTAATACGGCCATGTTTAACGCGGCAACGATCAGCAAGAAGAGGCCGGATGCGGTCGTCCCGATGACACCGCCGACCGTGTGCAGCGTCGACAGATTCGATTTCACAAAGGCGGCCGAGACGGCGATAAGAACGCTCAAGAGGATCACGACCGTCGAGTGGCCCAGCGAGAAAAAGAAACCGACCGCGACCGGCCGTTTTCCATCCTGCATGAGTTTTCGCGTCGTGTTGTCGATCGCAGCGATGTGATCGGGATCGACGGCGTGGCGAAGTCCGAACCCGTATGCCGTTAGTCCCAGCCCCAAGAGAATCGGATACCGCAGCGACGCGAGACCAATCGCCAGCCACGTTCCGATATTCAAGCACGCGAGAATGCCGTAAATGACAACGAGCCGGCGGCGAAGATCGGGCGTCGCTGCGTGCCAGAACTTCTGGATCGAGCCGGCAGATCGCACCGCGGGATGTCCCAAGACGCTCAGAGATTGCTCAGATTTCGCCGGAGGATCCTCGTACCATCTGCGGTTGTGTTCGGCCGGAGCGAAAGCCGCACAGCTCGCCGCACGCGGCATTGAACGAATTGCAGCTAAGGCCGTCGATCTCAGGCAGTCCAAAAAAGGGGTCCAAAAACGTGTCCATCTGAGCCACCCTAATCGATCTGCTATCGCGATAGAATACCCGTCGCGACGCTCAACTGGACCTTCTCCTCCGCACAACGTTTCCCGCCTTTAAAAGCGGCCGGGCGCGTCGCTTTTCAGCCGGAATCGCGTTTTCAATGTAGACGAATAATAATCGCACTGAAGCGCTCTATGTCGCGCGGGGGTTTTTAGGGAAGCATTGCGTATTAAACGCGTCCGTTAATTGTAATTATCGTCTACAGATTCAACGCTGCCGCGTCGTCGATTGAGTGCGCACTTCTGTGAAAAATTGCTTCGGCTGTAATTCTACAGCTTCGACGTTGCCGCGCACCTATCGAATACGTACTACGTTGAAGATCGCATTGGCCGTAATTACCGTCTACAGATTCAACACTGCGAATCCGAACAATGCCGACCCGCGTTTACTAAGTGAATTCCGATTAAGGTAGTATGCCGAGGCCATAACGAGTTTAGCTCTTTATGCGCGCTGCATCTCCTGTTTCGAAGTTCAGCCGTCGTCGACACCGCCAACCACGAGTTTCGCGCGCCGGTCGTTCGTCTCTCAAGCCGGAATCGTCAATCGGTAACCAATCAAACCCGATCCTAGCATCCAGACGTGATGAATAAAGGAGTAAGCGGTTCGCATGCGCTTCGCTATCGCGTTCTGTTCCTTTGTCGCCTCGTCGCGAGCCAATTCGGCGCGCTTACCGTTCCGGCCCAAGCCGCCTCGAGTCCGCTAGCCGCCGACAACGCGCCGTCGACCGCTGCTGGTCCGACGCCGTGCCCGTCAGGTTCACCGCGGAGTTCGGCGGTTCTTCCGAGTGCGACTCCGCCGGCCGCTGCGACCGCGCGGCCATGCCCAGGCGCCGGACCGAAGACGATTGGGCATGTCACAACCGTTGGGCGATCAGCCGATCAGGCCGACGAATTGATCTTCGACGGCGACCACGGCACCACGTCTCTCGGCGGGCCAACCCAACGCAAAGGCGTCGAATTCTCGAACCACTCCCTGCCTCGCACGTGGCTGATCCTGGATGCCGATCTGTCTACCTCGACGGCGCGCTTCCTGAACGACCCGACTCATTCGGGAACCGGCGTTCCCGAATCACTCAACGGCGTCGTCGCGGTCGGCGCGACGGTCGATACGTCACGGTACGCGGCGAGCCTGCGTATGCGTTACTTTGGTCCGCGCACGCTCGATACCCAGGGCGATGCGAAGTCACCGTCATCAACCATCTGGAGCACCCAACTCACGCTCAAGCTGCATCGCAATGCGCGACTCACGTTCGACCTGTTCAATATCCTCAATGCGAATGTTCCGGACGTGACCTATTACTACAACTCATGGCTGCCGTATGACGTGAAGAACCCGGCAAACGCCCCGAACCCGGCGATCAACCCGGCCCTTGGCGCGAATATCGACGGCGCCGCCGGCGTCCCCGACTACCACTTCCATCCAGCCGAAAAGCGAGCCGTTCGGCTTACCTACGGCGTAAGATTGTGACCGCGGGTAGAGGTCGTATGGCCAGCCTCCGCGGCCGAGTTCACCTTGGCAGGGGCACTGACAATCGAGTGAACAAACGTGCGGCGATGACCAACTCCATGGTAGCCGTTGGAGGTACTCTATGTTCGAGAAGCTAGGCGCGTGGTTCAAACCAACCGAGGCGGAGCGGGAGCAAGCGCGTCTCCTTGCCGAGCAGGCCCGGAATGCCGAGCACGGCCACACGCACGAGCATGTTGACGGGATCGTTCACACGCACGATCACGGCCACGGCGACCACGATCACGATCATGAGCATGGCGAGTGAACGTCGCGTATTTCCAAAAGAGAACCCGGAGCGAAGCTGGTCAAATTATTCGAACCGTTCCAAAACAGCAGCTTTCGCACCGAAAAGTGGCTATTCATCGGACTCGAAGACCAGGGACGAATGCCGGCGAGAGGACGTCTTACTCGCAAAAATAAGCGTCCTGTTGATGCTCAGATGCGTTATGCGGCTCGGTCAGGTAGGCAGTAAAGTTACGCTGTGTCTGCCGGTCGACGATGCTCGGATCACGATGTTCCGGCTACGCGCGCTCACAAACGCCCATGTCGGCGTTGACGTTATGAAGCGGCTCGCTCCGCGGAGAGCGCTTCGACGGAAACCACGTCGTCGATCGGAACCGAGAGCGGCCGGATGTCGCCGAAGAAAAATGCGGAGATCGCGTTCTGGCTCAAAATGTCGGTCCGAAATTGCCCGGTGTAAACTTGACCGTCGCGCAAGACGATCCGGACCCGCCCGGAACGGGCGCGATGCAGAAATTCGTTGATCTTCATTTGTGCAGTACGCTTCCTCTACTTATGCGGCAACGGTTTGGCGATCGATGCGCACGGGGATGGGCGGTGCGAACGCGTGCAACGCGAGTGTCGAGGGACGCTTGGCAGGACGGCAAAGACCGAAATAGATGACGGTCCACAACAATCCGGCTAAGCGGTAAACGACCAGGTCGACAAGGTAACCCATCGGGGTCCTCAGCGGAGCAGGCTTACCGGGCGATCATAGCCGCCGGCACGAGACCGCATCGGTAGCACAGGTCACAAAATTCTTTCGTGGCCGGAGCCGTGAGCGGGCGGAAAAGCCGCTCCCGCAGCGCCCGGTCTGGCCGCTGGGGCGCGTGCGGCACACGGTGGAGAGGATCGGCGCCCGATGCGTGGCGCTCGATTCGCCGACCAAAGTCAGGTCATCGGCCTGTCGAGCCCATTTCGGGAGCCTGCTGGCAGCGGCAAGCGAGACACGATGCAGGGCGCGCGACGGCGTTGGCGGCCACGAAACGCCGGCGGCATCGGAAACACTAGGAGCAACCATGAGCGCTTCAAGCCGTATGCCTGAAATCGCCGACAACTATCGCGCCGGCACCGCGTGGCCGCAGTTATTTGCGACCACTCACACTGTGCTCGCGATTGCCGGCCGCAGCGCCCGGCTGCAGCGCGCGGCCCGGCGCACCAACCGTCGCGAGATTCGCCTTCCCGCCGCCCAAACGCCGCCCGAAAGCGGCAAGCCACGCGCCGATTTCATCGATGATGAGATACATCGCCGGGACCACGATGAGGTTGAGGACGGTCGAGACGAGCATCCCGCCGACCACGGCCGTGCCCAGCGAATGACGGCTCGCCGAACCCGCCCCGCTCGCGAACACCAGCGGCAGCAGTCCGGCGATGAATGCCACCGACGTCATGAGGATCGGCCGCAAGCGCGTCTGCGCGGCGGCGATGACGGCATCGGTGGGGCTGTGGCCGTTCGCGCGTTCCGCGATCGCGAACTCGACGATGAGGATCGCGTTCTTGGCGGCCAGGCCGATGAGCATGACGTAGCCGATTTGCGCGTACACGTCGCTGGTGATCTGCCGAACGAGCAGCGCACCGACGGCACCCAGCAGGGCGGCTGGGACCGACAGCAAGATCACCAGCGGATTGCCCAAGCTCTCGTAAAGCGCCGCGAGAACGAGGTAGACCACCAGCAGCGCCAGCGCGAAGATCACTAGCGTCGTGGCCGAGGACTGCGTTTCGTCCAGGGAGATGCCGGTCCACGCGAAGTGATAGCGTGAGGGGAGCAGCGCGTTGGTCAGGTTCTGCAGCGCGGCGATCGCCTGACCCGAGCTGTGCCCCGGTGCGGCGCTGCCTTGAATTTCGACCGAGCGGTAGAGATTGTAATGCGTGATCGCCGGCGCGCCGGTACCGCGCGAGACGTTCACCACGCTCGAAAGCGGCACCGTCGCCGTCCCCGAGCCGATCGAATCGGCGCCCGTCGTGCCGATGCTCGGCGTGGTGAGCTGCGTCCCCGACGCCGTGGCGCCGCTCGACGCCGACGAGTTGGGCACGACGATGCGCGAGACGTCGAGCGCGTCCTTGCGGTATGGTGCATCGTTTTGCACGTAGACACGATAGGTGCGGTTCTGATAGGTGAAATCGTTGACGTAGGTGCTGCCCAGGGCCGTCGAGAGATCGTTGAAGACGTCCGGCAGCGATGCACCCAATTGCGCGACCTGCGTGCGGTTGACGACGGCATCGATCTGCGGACCGTTGGCGCGAAAGGTCGTGAACACGCGGAACAGGTTGGGATCGCGATTGGCCGCGCCGATGAGCTGACCGCTGGCCGCGCCGAGGTCGGCCAGCGACCCCGCGCCGTAATCCTCGAGCTCGAAGTCGAATCCGCCCAGCACACCCAGGCTCGGTATCGATGGCGGATTGATCAGGATGACCTGCGCCTGCGGGATACGCATGGCGGCCGGCTGCAGCGCATCGATAATGCCCTGCGCGGAATTCGCATACCCCTTGCGCTGGGCCCACGGCTTGAGCGTTACGAAGATCAACCCCTGGTTGGTGGCTGCTCCGTTGAACGAATACCCGCCGATCGCGAAAACATGGGCGACGTTCGGGTTCGCCAGCGCGGCATTTTCGAGCTGCTCGATGACCGACTGCGTCACGTTGAGCGACGCGCCGTCGGGCGCTTGCACCGTGCCGATGAAGTCGCCTTGGTCTTCTTCGGGGAGAAAGCCCGTGGGTGCCACGGTGAAGAGCACGTAGGTGAGCACGAGCAAACCGCCCAGCACGCCCGCGACGACGTAGCGCAGGCTCACGGCACGGTGCAAGAAGCGACCGTAGAGCTGCGTGAGCTTTGCCAGACCGTCATTGAAGGCCCGGAAGACCGGGAAGCGCGGCTCGGCCTCCGCGCGCATGAGCAGCGCCGCCAGCGCCGGCGTCAAGGTCAGCGCGAGAACCGCCGAGAGCGCGATCGAAAACGCGATCGTTAGCGCGAATTGCTTGTAGATCGCGCCGGTCGTTCCCGGGATCAGCGAAACCGGGACGAAGACCGCGAGCAGCACGACCGACGTTGCGATCACGGCGCCGACGATCTCGCTCAGCCCCTCGAGCGTCGCCTCGCGCCGGCTCGCACCGCCGGCACCGCGCATCACCCGCGCGATGTTTTCGATCACGACGATCGCATCGTCGACGACGAGGCCGGTGGCCAGCGTCAGTCCGAACAGCACGAGCGTGTTGATCGAAAACCCAAAGAGAGTGACGAAGGCGAACGTACCGATCAGCGAGACCGGAATGGTAATGACCGGGATGAGCGTCGTGCGCCAATCCTGGAGGAACAGATAGATCGTGGCGACGACGAGGACGATCGCGATGAGCAGCGTGACGATCACTTCGCGCAGCGATTCGCTCACGAACAGCGTCGTATCNNGCGGTCGAAGCGCAGCGTCGACGAATAGTCTTGCGCGCCGAGTTCGACGCGCGCGACTTGCGCGAGGCGCACGAGCGAACCGTCGGTGCCGTGCTTGACGATGATATCGCCGAACGCTTTGGCATCGGCGAGCTGCCCGGGTACGTGCACGTTGATCGTGTTGGCCAGTCCCGACGGTGCGGGTTCAGCTCCGACCGACCCCGCGGGGACTTGGACGTTCTGGTCGGCCACCGCGGTGGTCACGTCGCTTGCACCCAAGCCGTAGTGCTGTAATTTGCGCGGATCGAGCCAGATGCGCATCGCGTAGCGCCGCTCGCCGAAAATTTGCGCGGAACTCACGCCGTCGATGCGCAGCAGCGGATCCTTGACGTTGCGGTCGAGGAAGTTGCTCAGCTCGAGCGGCGTCACGCTGCGGTTCTTCGACGTGAACGCGATCGCCATGATGAACGAACCGGACGACTTGGTGATCTGTACGCCGGTCTGCGTGACGGCCGAGGGCAGCTGGCCCGACGCGTTCTGCACGCGGTTCTGCACGTCGACCGCCGCAGCATCGACGTTGCGCGACGGATCGAAGGTGATGGTGATCGTCGAAACGCCCGCGTTGGACGAGACCGACGACATGTAGCGCAGGCCCTGAACGCCGTTGATCTGCTCTTCGAGCGGATTCGTCACCGCCGCTTCGACCGTCGCGGCGTCGGCACCGATATAGGTGCTCGTGACGGTGACGGTCGGCGGAGCGATCTGCGGATACTGGGCGATCGGCAGCCCGGGGATCGACGCGGCGCCGGCGAGCAAGATGAGCGCGGCAATGACGCCTGAAAGGATCGGCCGCTCGACGAAGATGCGGAGGAACATTTTAGCGCACGTCCAGTCCGGCCGACGCCACGTGTGACGGCGCGCCGGCTTGGGCGATTGCCGCTCCGTCTTGCAAACCGCCCGGCTGTGAGGTAACCACCGTCGTGCCCGGTGCGAGCCCGTCGCCGGATACTTCCGCGACCGAGTCCGTCTGCAGACCGACGCGCACGGGCACGTTCTTGGCTTTGCCGCCGGCGACGGTGAAGATGCTCGGACCGCTCGCGCCGTTCATGACCGCGGCGCTGGGCACGAGCAGCACATCCGCGTGACGAGCGCGCTCGACGCTGACGTTCGCGAACATCCCGCCGCGCAGCGCGAGATCGGCGTTGGATTGGAGCAGGCGCACCCGATAACTCAGTGTGCCGGACGTCGGTGTGGTGTTGATGTCGAAGATGCGCCCGTGGAAGGTGCGGCCGGGCAGACTCGGCGTGGTAAACGTCACGGCTTTGCCGCGCGAAACCGCCGGGAGGTCGACGTCGGGCACGTTGGCCACGACGTACACGCGCGAGACTTGGGCGATCGTGAAGACGCCTGAACTCGCGCCGGCATACGCGCCGGGGTCGAGCAGCCGCTGCGTGACCTGACCGTCGAACGGGGCGACGATCGACGACTGCGCGATCTGCGCCTGCAGCAGCTTCACGTTCGCCCGGGCCTCATCGAGCCCGGCCGCGTTTTGCGCGACCGTGGCCTGGTCTTCGAGTCGCTGGTTCGTATTGCTTAGCGCGGTGCGCAGCGCGGCCTGCTGCGCCGTGACGGCTTGCAGATCGCTGCGCAGCGTTTCGCGCGACGCGACCGCGGTTGCCCGCGCTTGCTCGTAGGTTTGGCGCGAAACGTATTGCTGGCCGAGCAACTGCCGATCGGCCTGCTCGGTGAGTTCGTCGTGAGCGAGCGCCGCGCGCGCGGAACGAACGCTGTTGACCGCGCTCTGCAGGTTTTGGCGCGCGGTTGCGACGGCCGAAGAGTACTGCTGCGCCTGGATCGGCGCGGCCACGCTGCTGTGCACGAGTTGNNACGGGCGTGATCTGACCGTCGAACGACACAAATGTCGCGATCGCGCCGCGGCTGATTTTCGCGGTGGTGACACTGATCGGCGGCGGGCCGCCCTGTGGCGGGGCACCGTGCGAGGGACCGCCCTGCGCGCAGCCCGACACGATCGTCGCCGCCAGCGCGAAGGCGGACGGCAAATACGGAATACGGATGTTCATTGTAAATTCGTCCCCAAGGCGTAGCGCAGATTATTCTCAGCGATGCGCAGCGTGTAGATGGCGTTGACGATGTTGGTTGCGGCCGAGGCGAGCGACGCTTCGGCTTGGATGAGGGAGGGCAGCGTGCTCACGCCGACGCGATATTGACCTTGCGTGGAGCGGAGTGAGGTCACCGCGCTGCCGTACGCGGCGCGTGTTTGATCGAGGACAGAGCGGTCGCTCACGATCGAGATCAGCGCTTGACGCACATCCTGCGCGACGGTGAGCCGAGTCGTCGCCGCGTTCGCGGTTGCGATCGCGACGGTCGCGCGTGACGACGCGACGTTCGCGCGCGTGATACCTTGATCGTAGATCGGAATCGTGACGGCGAAGCCGAGCGTTCCGTCGTTGCGGATCGCCCCGCCGCCGAGGTTCGACGACTCAAGCCCCTTGGTGCCCGAAAACGACAGCGACGGCGAAAGCCCGCGCCGCGCCGCGCGCAGCGACGCCTCATCGGCCGCGACCGTGAGCCGCGCTTGCGCGACGTCGGGCCGCTCGGCGAATGCGACGTCGAGCGCATTAGCGAATGCCGGCAGCGCGCTCGCTGGTGTCGCGGTTTCGAGGCCTTGCGTGTCGTCGCGCGGCAGCACATCGGTGTCGGCGGCCAGGCCCAAGGCCGTCGCGAACGCGACGCGGTCGTTTTGCAGCGTGCCCTGCGCGCTCACCAGCGTCGTGCGCGCGTTGGCGGTCGTCGCAAGCTGGGTCGAAAGATCGGCTCCGGCGACCGTGCCCGCCCGAATCTGCGCGCGCACCAAATTTTCCGAGACGATGTTCTCGCGCAGCAATTCCTCGTCGACCGCGACGGTCCGTTCGTCGGCCAGCAGCGTATAGTAGGCGGAGGCGACGTCGTAGGCGACGGCCTGAGCGTCGCGGCGGTAGGTGGCCAGCGTCGCGTCGCGCGTCAGGCTGGCCGCATCGATCTTCGCGCGGATCTGGCCGCCGTCGTAGATGAGCTGCGAAAGCGAGAGCGACCCGCTATTGCTCTGAGCCGAAAGGAACGTCGAGGAAGCGGCGGCCGACGCCGCGGACGCGTTCGCTCCGCCGCCCTGCACGTAGGAATACTCCGACGAACCGCTCACGCTCACGTCGGGCGCGAGCCCGGTGCGGGCGAGCGCGACCGATGCATCTTCGAGCGCGACTTCACCGCGCGCCGCGTCAAGCGACGGGACGCGAGCGATCGCGATTGCGGTGGCGTCGGCGAGGGTGACGGTCGCTGGTATGCCGGCTGCCCGCCGTGTGGTCAGTATCTGCGGCTGCGGCAAGCCGGAGGCTGGATACGGGAGAGCCAGCCCGCTCTCGATCGACGGCAGCGCCGCAGGCTCGGCTGCCGCCGCCGGCGCGGAGTTTGCTTGGGGAGCGGCCTGCGCCACGTGGACGATCGTCGCAAGGATTAGGGCTGGCATCATCGATTTACGACTCCCGGAGCGGAGCCCGAAATGCCGGCGATCGTTCGCTTCGTGGTCGCGTGCCGGCCATGCGTGGTATTCATGACCGGCAGTCTCGCGCAAGATGCTGCGCTGCGGCCCGAGAAAAGCTCCGAAATCGCCTTGAATGCTTCGCGGCGATCCCGGAGCTTTCGAGCGCAGAATGGTGCCGATGAACCAGCAAAAACGGCGTGTCGCCGTTATCGATGACGAAGAGAGCGTCCGCAAAATGCTCGAAGTCGCCCTGGGGCTCGAGGGCTTCGAGGTCCGCAGCGCCGGCGACGGCGTCGAGGGNNCTCGACGTGATGCTGCCCAAAGTCGACGGGCTGACGCTCTTGCCGATGATTCGCCGGCTCACCGAAGTGCCGATCATCATGCTCACCGCGCGCGGTGAGGTGCGCGATCGCATCGATGGGATCCGCGCCGGCGCCGACGACTATCTGCCCAAGCCCTTCGACCTCGAAGAACTCGCGACGCGGCTGCACGCGGCGCTGCGCCGGCCGCGCCTGCGCGAGGTGAACGTGCTCACCTATGAAGACCTCGAACTCGATCTCGAAGCGCGCACAGTGCGGCGCGGGGCGAGCGTTATCAACCTTTCGACCCGCGAATTCGACCTGCTCGCCGCGCTCGCGCGCCGGCCGCGTCGCGTCTTCACGCGTGAGGAACTCATCCACCTCGTCTGGGGCGACGATCGTGACACCTCGACGCAAACGGTCGAAACGTACATCTCGTATCTGCGCGGGAAGATCGACGAAGCAGCGCAGCGCGCGCTCATTCAGACCGTGCGCGGGGTTGGCTACGTGCTGCGGTGACCGCGGTGCGTTCCCTTCACCTGCGCCTGATGCTGCTCTATACGATCGGCACATTCATCGTGCTCGCGACGCTCGCGCTGATTGCGAGCATCGTCATCTTCGCCTACCTCACTCGGCCGCTCGCACACGAATTCGCCGCTGCCGTTGCCCGCGTTGAAGCGACCATCGCTACGGCGCCCGCTAGCGAGCCGGCCGCCGCGATTGAGGCCCAATTGATCGCGAGCCCCCGGTTCAATGGGATCGGCGTCATCGCGGTCTCGCGCGATATGATGGCGTCCCCGCGCTTGCCGTCGAGCAACATCGATCTCGGGGCGCTCTTTGGTCTTGCTCCGGCATTCGTGCACGTGCGCGAGGCAGGCGTTGTCGTCATACCCGATCATCGCAAGGTCGATGCGATCTTTCAAACGTTGTACGTCGCGATCGCTCTCTCGCTCGCGTTTGCGCTCGTGCTCGCCGTCGCCGGCGCGCGCTTCGGCGCGCGGGCCACGCTGCTGCCGTTGACGATGGTGACGGCAGAACTCAAGCGCTTCGCCGGCGGCGATTTCACGCCGCGTCCGCTGCAGGTCGCCGACAGCGTCGAGGTCGGTGAGCTAGCCGCGGCCTACAACGGCGCGGCTCAGCGCGTGACGGATGCCTTCCTGGAACGCCGGCGCGTCGAAGACCAGATTCGGCAATTCGTTGCCGAGGCCGGTCACGAACTGCGCACGCCGCTGACGGTCGTCGCCGGCTACGTCGACGTGCTGCGCCGCGGCGGCATTGCCGATCCGGACATCGCGCGGACGGTGTTCGCCTCGCTCACGGTCGAGGTCAAGCGGATGCGCATACTGGTCGAACGCTTGATGACGCTGGCCCGGCTCGACCGCGTGATCGAAGCGCAGCCCGAAGTGGTCGACGTCGGCGCGATCGTGCGTCAAGCCGCCGAGGCGCTCGCGGTCATCACGCCGACGCCGATCACGGTCGACGCAGCCGCTGAGCTCCTCGTCCTCGGTGAACCGGTCGATCTCTACGAAGCGGTCGCGAACCTCATCGAGAACGCGGTCAAGTACGGCGCGCAGACGCCGGTGGCGGTGACGGTCGCAGCGGCAGATGCGTCGATCCTCGTTCGCGTGCGCGACGGCGGACCGGGAATCTGCGACGACGACCGCGCACGGATATTCGAGCGCTTCTTCCGCGGCGCCGACCGCGGCGAGATCGCGGGTTCGGGCTTAGGCTTGGCGATCGCCGCGAAGGCCGCCGAACGGCTCGGCGGCACGATCGTCCTCGAAGACGGGCGCCCTGGCATGACAACGTTCGCGCTCACGGTCCCGGCGCTAGCGGGCTTGTCGGCGCGGATCGGTGAGCCGGCCGACCGCACGTAGCACTACGCCGCGCTATGCTCGTGCGGCGCGCTTTACCTGGTGGAGCGTGATCGTGTTGGCCTCGGGATCGGAGAACGACGCCTGTTTGCAAACCGGGCCGTCGAAGACATCGCCGATCGTCACGCCCTTGTCGCGCAGTTCGCGCATCGCCGCGTCGATGTCGTCGACCTCGAAGAACGCGCCGGCGCCCGCGCCCGCTGGGCGGCCGACCCATTCCGAGGCCATCAAGCTAAAGCAGCTCGTCGCGAGGTGCGCTTCGTTGTACTTCTCCACGCCGTTCTCGACGTAGGGGCCGACGAACGCCAGTCCTAGCGTGTTCTCATACCATGTTCGCGTGCCGGCGACGTCGTCCGAAGGATAGGCGACGAACGCGAGGTCCTTGATCTTCATCCCGAGGAACGCTCCTTCCCTAAGCCTGCATACGAAGCCGATGACGCGTAACGTCGCTCGACGCGCTACATCGGGGGACGAGCGCCTCCTTCGCCCACGACGATCCGACGAACGGCCGAAGCCCGCGGGAAGGCGACGACATGAGCGCCGGGCACGATGAGCGATTTGCTCGCCGGAACGATGCGTACAAGCGGTGTCCCGGGCTGGATCGTTACGACTTTCTCGCCGCCCTTGTATTTCATGTGACCACTTTCGTCGCGCCGTTCGCAATATGCGAGACCGCGGCGCTGGAACATTGGCCGCCCCGATGAACGTGCCGCCTCCGTTTATTCATCGCGGCGAGCTGCGCCGCATTCACGCCGGCGTTCGTTTTGGCGATAACACCGGCCATACGACCATTGCATTGTAGAGTTCTCCTTGACACGACGGCAGTTCGCGTGCCGACGCTGCGGTTTCTTCAGGGTGAGAGCTTAAAATCAGTGCCCGGAATCCCCCGGTCGTCCTCTTGGGACGACCCGAGTCTACGAGTCTATATAATCGACGTGATTCACCGGCATCCGGGTCCTCATTTCGACACCAATCCGAAGTCATCGACCAGCGGCACGACATCGGGCGCTTTGCCGTAGAACGTCCGGAACATCTGGCCGTAGGGTTGCGTCGAGCCACGCGAGAGGACGAGGTCACGGAAGCGGTCGCCGTTGGACCGCGTCACGCCGCCGTGCGCCAAAAACCACTGATACGTATCGTCGTCAAGCATCGCGCTCCATGTGTAGGCGTAGTAGCCGGCGGCATAACCGCTGTACCAAATATGGTTGAAATAGCTCGAACGATAGCGTGGCGGTATGTCCGTATAATTGGTGCCTGACGCCGCGAGCGCTCGCTTTTCGAAGACGTCAACGTCTTGCCTCGGTGCCGACGCCGGAAGCAAGTGCCACGCGAGATCGAGTTCGTCTGCCGCGAGCAGCTCGCCCGCACTGTACCCATCGTTTTGTTTCAGCGCTGCCAGCATCTTTGCCATGAGCGCCGAGGGCATCGCTTCGCCAGTCTTTGCGTTGACCGCGTAGTGCTTGAGCACTTTGGGATAGGTCGCCCAGTGCTCGTTGAACTGCGACGGATATTCCACAAAATCACGTGCATTGGGCATCGACAACGACGGATACCTCGCGACCGAAAACAGCCCGTTCAGCGCGTGACCGAACTCATGGAACATGCCAGTGACGTCGCTCGGACTTAACAACGTCGGTTGGCCGGCTGAAGCTTTGGTAATGTTCTCGACGTTGTAAACGACGGACTTCTGACCCAAGAGCCTTGAGCCCGTCACGAATTCGCCCATCCACGCGCCACCGCTCTTATTGTCACGCTTGAAGAAATCGAAGTAGATGAGACCGAGCGGCGAGCCGTCGCGGTCGAAGACGGAGAACACGCGTACATCGGGTTCGTAGACCGGGAGATCGTGACGCTCTCTGAAGGTGACGCCGTAGAGCTGATTCGCCGCATAGAAAACGCCGTTTCGGAGCACGTTGTCGAGTTCGAGATACGGTCGCACGTCGGCTGTATCGAAATCGAGCGTCGCTTTCGTCAACGCGGCCGAGTAGTATTCCCAATCCCACGGCGCTAGTTTAAACGTTTTTCCGTCTTTGGCGATTTGCGCTTGTAGCGCCGCAACGCTCGCGCCGTTCTTCCTGCGCTCGAACGGCACCAAACCGCCGAGGAAGGCCCGGACGGCGTTCGGTGTCTGCGCCATTTGATCGGTAAGCACAAAGGCGGCGTAGTTCGGGAACCCCAGGAGCGCCGCTTTCTCGGCTCGGAGCTGCGCGATCGCCGCGACCGTGCTTCGGGTGTCGTTTACGTCGCCACGTTCCGTTCGATTCCAGGACTGGTCGAACAGTTGCTGACGGGTTGCGCGATCGCTGAGTTGTCCAAGAGCGGGCTGCTGCGTCGTGTTCTGCAACGGGAGCAGCCAGGAGCCGCTCCGTTTACGTGCCGCCGCGGCGTGAGACGCAGCCACCATATCGGTGGCGCTGAGTCCCGCAAGCGCCGCTGCATCATGGGCGATCAAGGCGCCAGCGGCCGATGCCGCGAGCAACTTTCGATGGAAAGCGGCCTGCAGCGTCGAGAGCTGCTCGTTGATGTGTTTGAGCCGCACCTGCTGATCCGCGGGGAGCTGCGCCCCTGCACGGATAAACTGCAGGTAATAGAACTCGATCAGTTGACGGGACTCGACGTTGAGGTGCAGCGACGCAGCACGATCGCGGACGCGTCGGACGCGGGCGAACAGCTTGGTATTCTGGAAGATCGAGTCGTTTTCGGTCGACAGTTTCGGCGCTTCAACCGCCTCGACGCGCTCCAGAGCGTCATCGGCGTTTGCCCCGACGACCGCGTAGAATGCGGCTGTCGCTCGCTGCAACTGCGCACCGGAACGCTCCAGCGCGATGAGCGTGTTGTCGAACGAAGGCGGCGCCGGATTGTTCGCAATCGCGGTGATCTCGTGCAACTGCTGCCGCATCCCCGCCTCGATCGCCGGCTGGTAATCAGCAGCGACGATCTTGTCGAACGGCGGCGCCTGGAACGGCAGGCTGCTTCGAGCGAACAAGGGATTGGCGTTATCAGCCGATGCAGGCAACGCGAAGCTCCCAATCGCCAACATGACCGAGGCCACGACGATCTGACGCATAAAGAAGCCTAGGACGTTACCGCGGACGAGTCCTCCTGCGCTACATCGCTCAGCGACTGTGTTCACGATTACGTTTTGACAGTTCAAGCCTCACTCAAAGGAACGATTCGCCGGGGATGTACTCCGACTCTTCGCGTCTCATCGAGCACCTCAAGCTGTGGAGTGGCGAGGATTTCAGCAAATAGGCGGCCCGACGCGATCACCTATTTGGTACCGTCGTACGAAACGACCGAAGTCGGCGCCTCGCAGGCCGGAAGCTTGTATGACGCGATGAGGCCGGCGAGCCTGGGGGTCGTCGGCGAGCGACCGGAGAGCGTCAAGCGCAGTCGGATTCTTGGACCGCCGCAAAGCGTGAACGATCCAGATTCGACCCGCCCCAAGCGAGGTGGTCCATCCGTCGGCGATGGTGACGATGGCGCCAAACGCGCCGCTGGGCCCGACGAGGTCGCGCCAGAACCGGGCCAACGTCGCGCGGCGTTGATCGTCGTCGAGCGCGGTAAGCTCGAACGTCATTGCAAAGTCGCAGCAGCGGAACTGGCCGTCGTGCCAATCGAAGCGTCGTTGCAAATCTTAGCTCACGCCGGTAAAGGGTCGAGCCGAGATCGAATTCAGCATGAATGCCGAGAAGCAGCGACGTATCGTCGCTCATGGACGCTGAAGGACGAGCGGGTTTGGACCGCGTCGCTAAATCTCTAACCGACGCCTGGAACGCTGGGGACGGGGTGGCATTCGCTCGCTGCTTTACGACTGACGCAGACTTCGTCAACATTTTTGCGTTGCACGTCGTTGGACGCGAGGCCGTCGCCAAGCAGCATCAGTTCATTTTCGACTCCATCTACCGCGGTAGCCGCAACGCCTTTTCCGTCCTTAAAGCGCGCGCACTCGCCGAAGCCGTCGTTCTCGCGCACATCGCAGCCGATCTTCGCGTGCCGGACGGCCCGCTCGCCGGAGAAATTAAAACGCTCGCATCGGCGGTGTTCGTGCGCGACGACGTCGGCTGGCTCATCGCGTCATTCCACAATACGCGCGAACAACAGCCGACCGGGACGCCCGACTGACGCGGAGGGCGCGCTCGGTCCGGCCGAACTCGGCAGCGGGACATCGCATCGCATCTCATGGCATCCTAAGCTAACTACATCTTCAGAAATCGTAAACAAAAAGGGTCCGGCGTAAGCCAGACCCCATTTCCCAATCTTTCGTATTTTCTACAACGCTTCGCAGCGATTAACCGAGTCCCGTGCCGGTCCGGCCCATCTCACTTCAGCGCTTCGGTCGCAGCGGTGGCAACGCGTAACGCGTACAGCAAATCATCGAGTTCATCGATCGACGCCGGATCAGGCGCCGACGGCAATTCTGAGGCGACGGCCTCAGACTCGAGCGTCCCACGCAGTTCCTCGGCCTTCGCAATATACCAGTCGACGCTGTGACCGCCACCGCCAAGCGGACTATTTTCGCGAGCGATCTTCATGTCGACGAGCTGGTCGATGAAATCGAATTGAAACGTCTTGTTCAACTCGACGATATTCGCTTCAATCTGTCGCGTCCGCAATGCGTTGATACCAGTCATCAGGACGCGAAACGCGTAGAGGATGAGTTTGACTCCTTTGTGCGGATGACGCCTAACCAGCGACAATTGGCTTGCACTAAAGCCGCTATAATGACCGAGCACCGTCTTTCTCGTCATGAAGCGCGGGGCCAAGCGCTGCAATTCAGCGAACTCTTTGGAGCGCGCGATCCCGATGGGCGACAAGATCTGCTCGATGACGTAACCATTGCCTTTGACCAGCAGCCGAAAGTACTTGGCAACCTCGTGAAACACGCCCTCCACGAGGACGCCATCGATCGTGGAGCTGACCTCGCGCGTTTCGACCGACTCGCGCAGCGACACGACCGAGCGGAGTGGCGCGACATACGCACCGCGGAGATCGATGTCGGAATCCTTCGATGGGAAGCCGTAGAGATGCGAGCCGGAAATCGACGAGAATACCATTCGCCCGGGGGCGATGGCACTCGCTCCGAACGAGTCGAGCGCGGCGTGCGAAAGGGGGAGCAGCAGATTGAGCTCTTTCACGCGGGCCACCATTCGACGCCGAGCGAGATCGAAACTCCGTCCGGCAAAGCTGCGATCGCAGTCTTACTATGGGGAATTCGCGAGTAAACGCGGCTCGGACGACTGCCTGAGTCCCTGCCCGAAAGGGTCAATGCTGCGCCGAACCGCCCACTCGTGGACATGCGCGACGGTCCGCATCTCGTCGGCCAGCGTCCCGGCCTGCACCTGCGGCCTGCGGAGGAAGAGCATCCAGTGGTTCGGGGTCGAGACGGGAAGATGGTCGGGCCCTACGACGAGCGGCAACCTTTCGCCGCTCGCCATGCGGCATACGCGAACAAGAACCAAATTTGCGTCTTGATCCATGGCGCTCCCACGCCGGATCGAAGATCGCTTCTTTGGCGACGCGGCCATCGTGAAGGTCGATGAAGGCGGCGAGCGGAGCGCAGCCCATTTCCGCGAGAATTGCCTCGACGACGAGATAGCCGCTGCGGCGGCTCAGCGCTGTCGCCGTACCGCAGCCGCTCTCTTTGCTCAAATTGATGCGGTTCGTCGCGATCGGCAAGATCGTGGAGAGACCGTAACTGCGGCTCATGCCGAAGGCGCGCACCGTAAGCGACCCGGTAGAGATCGACGGCGATACGCCGCGGGGCGTCCGTCATAGTGCGCGTCGTGCGACATTCGGAACGTCACAGAAGCGGCGGCAACGGCATCGTCGAAGGCGATCGTTTGCAGCGGGCCCGGTGGGCCGAACTCGATGCGATCATCTGCGGCAACGCTGGCCGGCAGGGCGAAGACAACTGCCCACGCGATAGCTGAGCCGTTTTTCGTTAGTTGACCCACGGCATAGTCTTCGCCGTTCTACCCATTGGCTCCGGGCTGCGGCGACGGCACCACGGCTCGCTAACCTCATCGAACTACTCTCACCCCGGTGTTCATTCCGGCGGATCTTGCAGTACAGCCACGTAGATACTCACGTCGGCATGTTCATTTAGGAGCAACGTCTGCGCCTCGTACACCACCGCGCCATGTCGAGGATGGCTCAGATGGACGAACTTTTGCTCGACGGGGTGCATCACGGCGCGCTCCGACCAAAGTGTGGCAAATGACGAACTCTTCGCGCGGAGCTCCTCGATCACCATCGTGAGTTGTTGATCATCAGAGTGCCGACTCCATGCGAGCCGAAGAATGCCGACAGCGAGACGTTCAAGCGTCGCGAGATCGTCAAATAAGGCACGATAATCGGCATCAAAGAACACTCGACGGCCGCAGTTGACGTCGGCACCAGGACCATAGAGAAATAGGTCGACGCCAGCTGCGTTGAGGTAGGGCACGTCAAGCCGATACGTGATGATGCAAGCCGGGAATGCAATTGCATCGACGATCATGCGGATGCTCGCCGGAATCTCGTCGACGGTGACTGCGTCCTTTGGAATACGCGTCCCCGCCAGCGCGAATAGATACGTGCGCTCGTCATCGTTCAAGCGCATTGTTCGCGCGAGCGCTTCGAGCGCGTCGTCACCAACGTGGATGTCGCGGCCTTGCTCGAGCCATGTGAGCCACGTCAGGCCGACACCCGCAGCCAAGCTCAATTCCTCGCGGCGCAGCCCCGGGGTTCTCCGGCGGCCGCCCGGAGCAATACCAAGATCCTCGGGGCGTATTCGTTCCCGGCAGCGGCGAACGAATGCCCCAAGTTCGGCCACGTTCGGTGCGTCGCGTGGAATTGGCATGGGGGTACCTTCTTCGTTCTAGCCTGGTTCACCAACTACTAGGGTCAAAGAAGATCTGGCTAAGCAGGACGCCAGCGACAATACTGAGGACATGCAGTATACAACTCTTGGCTCCAGCGGTTTGGTCGTTTCAAAACTTGGATTCGGCGTTATGACGTTCGGCAGCGCCGAACGCGGCATAAAGGGGGTCGCCAAGGCGGACGGGGCGACGGCTACCACGCTCGTCGCTGCTGCCCTTGACGCGGGCGTTACGTTCTTCGACACCGCCGATGCTTACAGCGATGGCGAGTCAGAAGTATTGCTCGGAAAGGCACTCGGTGTACATCGACGCGATGTCGTGGTCTCGACGAAGATCGGCTTTCGCGTCGGCAATCCGGCGCTCGTGCACGCCGGCCTCTCCTATCGCCGCATCATTGATGCTACGGAAAACTCTCTTCGGCGCCTGGGGACCGACTATGTTGACGTGCTTTCATTGCACAATTCCGATCCGTTGACGCCGCTAGACGAGACCCTTCGCGGCCTGGAGGACGTTGTTCGACGCGGATGGGTGCGCTACGTGGGATATAGTAATTATCCGACCTGGCAGGCGGCAACAATGCTGGAGCGGCAGCGCGCGCGTAGCTTCTCCCCGATGATCGCTGCGCAAATGTACTATTCACTCCTTGGGCGGGATATCGAAATCGACCACGTGCCGTTCGCCGAAACGAATGGGGTCGGGACCGTCGTGTGGTCACCGCTCGCGAGCGGCTTCCTCACGGGAAAATACACACGCGCCGATCCGACGGGCAATGGCGGCCGCCTCAACGACTTCGACTTCATACCAATGGACAAGGAACGCGCGTACGATGCAATTGAGAAGCTTCGTGAACTTGCCGCGGCGCGCGGCTCGACGATAGCACAGCTTGCACTTGCGTGGCTGTTACAGCGCTCGACGGTTGACGTTGTGCTGATCGGAGCTTCCACACCGGCGCAATTCGCGGAAAACGCCAACGCTGCTACGATCGTTCTCAGCCCTGAGGAGCAGGCGGTCCTTGATGCCCTCGCACCACCGCAGCGCCCATATCCTGCCTGGTTCGCCGATCGGATCGGCCCCGATCGGCTCGTTGCGACAGCGCTGGGTCGCATCAAGTGAGAGTATGACTGAGAAGCCCGACATTCGCCGGGCTTTTTTCGGCTCCGTCAGTGCAGCCCGAGCTTTAAAAAGTGTTTCCTTTTGACGAAGTGCCGTTCTGGGTGCAATTTCGTATGAAAGCCTGCATTAAACATGGAGTGAAATGAGGCGCTTACTAAAGCCAGGCTTTCATCAAGGGGCATGCGATGGCAAATGAAAGCCGCCGTTTTAACATTGCTCCGCACCTTGACGTTCCGGGATGCGCAGGTTCATAACGGCAACAGCCGACTGGCTCTCGCGCGTTCATTCCGCCTGACCTTCCACCGCAGCCGCCGGTGCCGATATCGGGCGAGATTCAGCGGCTCTTGTCCGATGCGGATCTCGCTCTTGGAAGGCTGGACGGGCGATGCAAATCTTGCCAATTCCCGACCTATTCGTTCTGATCCACGTCCGCAAAGTTAGAACGGTCGAACGGTCGGAACGTCAGAACGTCGCTGACTCACAATTTCGCTCATTTTCACAATTAGCGACTCAGGAGTCGTTGATTGCACATTCCTTCATGTCCGCGCCGCGATGTTCTCGCGAAGCAATTCCGCGTCGACCGCGACGGTGCGGTCATCGCCGAGCAGCGGATAGTACGCGGCGCGACGTCGTAGGAGACATCCTTCGCCTCAGGCTGGCGGCATCGATCTTCGCGCGAATGCGGCCGCCGTCGAAGATGAGTTGGGACAGCGCGAGCGCCCCACTATTACTCTGAGCCGAAATGAAGTTCGACGACCGGGCCGATGCCGCGGCTGCGTTCGCGCCCCGTCTTGCTTCTAGCAATGGCCCGACGAGCCGCTGATGCTGACGTCGGAAGCGAGCCGGGTGTGGGCCGGCACGGTGGGCGTTAAGGTTGCTTGCGGAGCCGCCTGTGCCACGTTCGTACGCGGAACGGCAGCGGTCGCTGGGCGCGGCTGAACGACGATTGCGGCAAGGGCGAGGGCGGCCATCATCGGGGCTGACCGAACGGATCGGAAGATGTGGCGGCGATCGTTCCCTTCGTGGCCGCGTGCCGGCAAAACGAGATGTTCATGAGCCGCAGTCTCCCGCACGATCCTGCGCTGCGGCCCCAGAAAAAGCTCCGAAATTGCCGTGAACATTTCCCGCCGATCCCGGAGCTTACGCGCGCAGAATGGTGCCGATGAACCAGCAGAAACTGCGGCTCGCCGTCATGAGATACGATCAGCGGATTCAGCGTGCTCGCGTCGATCGCGAGTCATCATCTTCGCCGAACTCGCAACGCGCAGCGGCTTCGTGGACAATCCAGGAAATGCGCGATAGCCCGTTTAGGCGGACTACCCTAGAATTCTCGTTCCGGCTCCGCCGGGTTAGGCTTGTGAAAATGAACGGTAATAAATCGGTTTCTCCAGATGCTGCCAATCAAGCCGAGGGATCGGTGATGGCGAAGGCGCTGAAAAACTTAAACTTGCTTGGGCGTAGAGCAATCCTCGCCGGCGCTTCGGTGGCGGGCGGTGCTCTTTTGGCAGATGCGCAAGCCCTACCGGACCGGCCCAGCACCTATCCATCGGAATGGAATGTCATCTTCGAGCCGGCGGCCCGGCTGCCGGCTGATTATGCGTTCGGACCCCAAACGCAAATCCTCAAACAGGGATCCGTCTTCCCGCCCGCAGCCATGCCCCTGCCCTGCGACATCCGCTGGGATCGCGATGTGGCGGTGAAGCTGCGCGATGGTGTCACCATCTATACGGATATCCTGCGTCCCGTCGGAGACGGCAAGGTGCCAGCGATCGTGGCCTGGAGTCCATACGGCAAAACCATTCCGCAGAGAGATATCATGTCGGGCGTAGACCCCAAAGAAGTTACCGGTCTCTCCAAGAGTGAGGGCCCGGACGCCGGCTTCTGGGTTTGCCATGGCTATGCCGTGGTCAACCCCGATGCTCGCGGTGCGGGCAAGTCGGAAGGTGATTTGTATGCCTGGGGCAGAGTCGATGGGCAGGACGGCTACGACGTCATCGAGTGGATCGCGCAACAGCCGTGGAGTACCGGCAAGGTCGCTCTGCACGGGACATCCTGGCTCGCCATTGCACAATGGTTCATCGCCCAAACGAAACCACCGCATTTGTCCGCTATCGCTCCGTGGAACGGTATCAGCGACGTGTACCGTCAGAACGCGATGTTTGGCGGAATCCCAAATCTGGGCTTTGACTCCCAGGTATTCAGTCATCTCGCCGGCCCGGGCCGCGTGGAGCGACCTGATATGACGGCGACAGACCACCCGCTGATGGATGCGTATTGGCAAGATAAGGCAGCGAAGCTCGAGTCCATCACGATTCCCGCCTACGCCGTCACCGACGTGGTTACCGATCTGCACCGGATGGGCACCTTTGAGGGCTATCGCCGTTTGGGGTCGAGGGACAAATGGCTGCGGGTCGACAACCGGCAGGAGTGGTCGGATCAGTACGATCCGGCGAACGAAGCGGACCTGCTCAAATTCTTCGACTATTTTCTGCGCGGCGCACACAACGGTTGGCAGAATACCCCCAAGGTGCGGATGGCCGTTCTCGATCCCGGAGGTGAAGACCGGCTTAATGTGCCCTACACGAGTTGGCCGCTGCAACAGACGCAGTACGAGCGCCTCTACTTAGGCGCCGATCAGCAGCTCCAATCGACACCGTCGACCACGCCGATTCAAGCGAGTTATACCGCCACCAGCGGCCAGACCGTTTTCACGTATCGCTTCGCGAGCGACACCCAACTCACGGGCTATTTGAAAGCTCACCTCTGGGTCGAAGCGATCGATTCCCGTGAAGCGGACCTTTTTGTGCTCGTAGAAAAGCTGGACAAAGACGGCAAACTCGAGGTGCCGGACGAGGTGAGTGCGCGCCAGTACATCCCCATTCCACCTGCCGGTACGCACGGTCGCCTACGGGTCTCGCTGAGAAAACTCGATCCCGAGCTGTCGAAAGATTTCTTACCGATCCAATCGTTCGATCAACCCCAACTGCTCCATCCGGGCGAGATCGTTCCGGTCGACATCGCNNATCATGCCCGCTTCGGAAGTGTTTCATGCCGGCGAGCAACTTCGTCTAACAATCGCGGGACATGAATTCACCGCGCCACCAGCCACGCAAGCCTCCTCGGGCCTTCTGTCGTTCATGAGCGCGCTGCCGCCGTTGCCGACCAAAAACGCTGGTGTGCATGTTATCTACGGCGGCGGAACTCACCAGTCGTTTCTACAAATTCCCGTCATTCCAGAAGCTCCTTAGTTTAGACGCGGCGCGGGTGGGTTCGACTTCGTCGAACCCATCGCGTTTACGCTTCGCGTAAGCCACCCGTCGCGTTTGGGCTTCGCTCAAGCCGGCCGTCGGGAAAACCCGACGGGCTCTATCTATTTCAACGGAGACCCCTCATGAGCACAGCCCGCCAAACAGACAGCTACGGCGAATCAGTCATCGACAACAGGTCCCGAAGCCTTTGAAGCGTGCGCGACCAACCAATGCGAAGCACCGAAGCGCTCGGGACGCGACCTCGCAACACCGTCGAACGGTGCCTGGAGCATCGCGCTCCTCGTCGCCAACCATGGCACTGCTTCCAACGAGATTCGGATGAATCAGATCCGCTTCGTCGGGGCGAGCTAATCGTCGCCGAACTGCGACCGAACTTGCCGTCCGTATCGTAACGGGGACGTGGAGGAGTCGGTTTCGGCGAGAGGCAGACATCGAACGCACGTTCTCCTCGGAGAATGCTCCTTTGCTGCGATCTGGGCGCTGCTCTGTTCCGAGGTGAGTCTGTCGCGGCACCATGAGCTCGAACCGAGGCTCTGGACTATGTAGGTGTTTTCGCGCGAATCTGAATGCCTTGCGTGCGGAAGATGCGCGGGCACCGAAGAATAGGCTTAGTCATGGCGACGACACAAATCTCAACAAATCCCATAACCATCCCACCGGTTATCATCGACCCCACGGTTCCGGTCACCGATGAACTGATCGCCGCTCTCGGCGTTAGAAACCCCGACTATCGTTTCGAGACCACCGCTGATCGGAGGCTAATCATCACTCCCGGAACTGGATTCTTTCCTTCCGGCGGCGAGGCGGAGTTGGTCTATCAAGTTGTGGGGTGGAATCACGAGCGAGGGCTTGGCCATGTATCCTCGTCCAGTGGCTATTTCACGCAGTTCGACAATGCTGTGAAGGGGCCGGACTGCACGTATACTTCTTGGGAAAGCATCGACGCGCAAATCCCAGCAGAACGGCCGCCAAAGGCTTACGAGCAAATCGCGCCCGACGTTACATTCGAGTTGACGTCGCCAACGGACGACCCGGATACGCTCGATTCGAAATGTCGGAATTTTATCGCGAACGGAATCAAAGTCGCCCTCTTGCTGATTTCTCGATCCAGGTCGGTCGCTATCTACCGCCCGGGCGTTGAGCCTAGCACCGCCGAGAATATCCGCGAAGTTATAGTCGGCCCGGAAATGCTCGGCTTCATCTTGAACGCGCAGGCCGTGTTCGACGCAAGTATCCGACGGCGGCCCAACACATAAACGCGCGTAAGCTCCGCGATGGAGATCGAACAGTCGAACAATCTTCAGAAATAGTAAAACAAAAAGGGCCCGGCGTAAGCCAGACCCCATTTCCCGATCTTTCCTATTTTTTACAACGCTTTGCTGCGATTCACCGGGCTAACTAAGTTAAGTTAAACATTTTGCATTTCAGAACGGGATCTCATCATCCATCGCTTCTTCATCGAGACTCGAGTGCGTGCTGTTCGCCTTGGGCATCGAGCGCACATTGTCGTACGAAGCGCCATCGCCATTCGAGCGTGGCGGGGCACCGGCGCCGCCCTTGCTGTCGAGCATCTGCATGGTGTCGATGACGACTTCGGTGGCTTTGCGCTTGTTGCCGTCTTTGTCTTCGAATGCGCGGATGACGAGCCGGCCTTCGACGAGCACGCTCATCCCTTTTTTGAGGTACGTGTTGCACGTTTCGGCCAGCTTGTAGTTGCCGTTGTCCCAGGCCACGATGTCGACATACGTCGTTTCGTCGGCGCCTTTGGTGCGGCGATTGACCGCGAGGGCGAACTTCGTCACGGCCGAGCCGGATTGAACGTATCGGATCTCCGGATCGCGGGTGAGATTGCCGACGAGGATGACGCGATTGTAACTGCCTGCCATGACTTCCCTCCGAGAGCTGCCGCCCTCAGTATGGACGGCAGAGATGCCAACTGGTTGTCACACCTGGCGAGGACGAAACTAGTCGTCCAGGCGAATCAACAGAGCCCGCATCACGTCTTCGCTAAGCCGCATCTGCCGCTCAAGCTCCTTCGCTTGCGCCGCGTCGCTTTTGAACTTCATGACCACGTAGAAGCCCTCGCGCGTGTCGTCGATTTCGTACGCCAGCCGGCGCTTGCCCATCTTCTCGATCTCGCCGACGATTTCGCCGCCGTTATTCGTGAGAACTCCGGCGAGCGTCGCCACGCGGGAGTCGATGTCGGCCTCTTCGAGACTCGGCTTGAGGATATAGGTGACTTCGTAGTCGATCGCCATGGTGGCCCTTCTCTGGACGCCGGCAAGGCCGGCGGCCCGCCGCGAGGCGGGCAGCAGGAAGCGGGCACCGTCGGCGCCCGCGCAACCTCGGGATCATATCACGCGCAACCCGGTCTGAACAAGGCAAACGGCGGTGCGCGCCGGGAGGACATTATCGGGACGCGCACGCGAAAAACCCGGGGCAGGAGGTTCCTTGTCCAAATTCATATGCGCCTCAACCCGCAGCCCCTTAACCGGTGATGCCGACCTGCCGCAGGACGAACGTGAGATCGAATGCGCGCTCGTGGAGCGCGTCGTAGCGGCCCGAGGAACCGCCGTGGCCCGCGCCCATGTTGGCTTTGAGGAGGATCGGCCGGCTGCCGGTGGTCAGCGAGCGGACTTTGGCCGCGAACTTGGTGCCCTCCCAGTACGGGGTCTGACTGTCGTTGTAGGAGACCTCGATGAGCAGCGCCGGATACGGTTGGGCGCGCACGTTATCGAGCGGCGAGTAGGTGCGCATGTAGGCGTAAACGTCGGCGTCGTTCGGATTGCCCCACTCGCGATATTCGCTCGTCGTCAGCGGCAACAGCGGATCGAGCATCGTGGTAAGAACGTCGACGAACGGCACCTGCACGACCGCCGCTCGGAACAATTCCGGCCGCGAGTTGACCACCGCGCCCATCAACAACCCGCCGGCGCTCGCGCCTTGAATGACTAGCCGGTCGGCGGCGGTGCGGCCGGCGGCGATCAAGCCGTCGGCGCAATCGATGAAATCGCTAAAGGTGGTTCGTTTATTCGAGAGATTGCCGGCCAAGCGCCACGCTTCCCCGTACTCGCCGCCGCCGCGAATGTGCGCGATGGCGAACGTCATCCCGCGGTCGAGCAGCGGCAACCGCGCGGCCGAAAATGTCGGGTCGATCGAAATGCCGTACGATCCGTACGCATACAGCAGCAGCGGCGCCGGCGTGCCGACCAGTGTATCGCGGCGCCGGACGAGTGAAATCGGGATCGGCGTCCCGTCCGCGGCCGGAACGAAGACGCGCTCCGCGACATAGCGGGCAGCATCGTATCCGGGGACCTC
Organism: Candidatus Velthaea versatilis; assembly: GCA_003134035.1. Classification (GTDB taxonomy): domain Bacteria; phylum Vulcanimicrobiota; class Vulcanimicrobiia; order Vulcanimicrobiales; family Vulcanimicrobiaceae; genus Velthaea; species Velthaea versatilis. The sequence continues at coordinate 7,627 of PLAE01000049.1, read as the reverse complement.
GATCTCTTTGACCAGCGTGGGCGTCAACGATGCGACGTCGAGGTCGTACGTCGCTCTGGGCGTTACGAGCGATTCGTAGGTGTAGCGCAGCAGGCCGGTATCAAATTCGGCGTTCTGACCGATGCTGACCGTGTAATCGGCCTCGTCGAACGTCAGGGGCACGGGGACGTTCGAGTCGTTCGTCAGCAACTCGATCGACGACAACCCGTCGCGCCGCCCGCCCAACGCGACAAAATCGCGGAACGCTTCGATCCGCGTGATGGTGATGTGCGGCCGTTGGGGGATGAGCTCGGTCCAATTGGCGCGCTGCGGCGCGTCGACCGGCGTCGTCAAAACGCGAAAGTCCGGCGCGTCTTCGTTCGTGCGGATATAGAAGCGGCCGTCGCGCTCGTCGAGATCGTAGCGCACGCCGTCTACGCGGGCGGCGAAAAGCTGCGGCGTCTGGGCCGTTTGGTCCGCGCGCAGGTAGCGAACTTCCGTCGTATCTTTGGCCAGCGAGTACAGCATGATGTACGTGCCCGAGCGCGTTCGTTCGAGACCGATGTCGAAGAGTTCGTCGTCTTCGCGATACACAAGTGCGGCTTCGCTGCCCGGTGCGACCGCGCGTCGCCAAACGCTGTCGGCGCGCTTGGTGACCGGATCCTCCGTCGCATACACCAGCGTCCGGTTGTCGGCCGCCCAAACGGCCTCGTCGACCCGTTCGATGGGCTCGCCGATAAGCGCGCCGGTGCGCAGATCCCTAACGAACAGCGTATACTGCCGGTAACCGCTGTCGTCGGTGGCGTACGCCAGCAAATTGCCGTCGTCGCTTACAGCGAAGGTGCCGAGTCCGAGGAACGTTTTACCTGCCGCGAGTTCGTTGAGATCGAGCAGCACTTCCTCGTCGGCCGAGAGGCTTTCGCGGCGCCGGCAGTAGACCGCGTACTGCTGCCCCTGCTGGGTGCGCGAATAGTACCACCAGCCGAAGCGGCGGTACGGGGCGCTGGTGTCGGTTTGCTTGAGGTGCGCGAGCATCTCAGCATAGATTGCCTCGTGCTGTTCGCGCGCCGGCGCCATGACGGCCCGCGTGTGCGCGTTCTCGGCTTCGAGATGAGCCACCACCTCGGGGTTCGTTCGCTCGCGCAGCCAATAAAATTCGTCGACGCGCGAATCGCCGTGCACCGTCAGCGTTTTCGGAACGCGTTTAGGCATCGGCGGCTCATCCGACGCGTGTGCCTCGGTCGCCGAGGTCGAAACAAGTTCCGTCACGTTCACCCGCGCATCCGCCCGGCAAAACGCCGAACTCCATCGACTACGCGCAAGCGCGCTCGCCACCTCTCGCGGGTAGGTCGGCGCGGCGCCGCGAACGCGAAGCGACGCGGCGAAGACGCGCCGAATCTACGACATGATGAGGCCGCCGTCGACATTGATCGTCTGCCCAGTGATGTAGGCGGCATCGTCCGAAGCCAGGAACGCGACGAGGCCGGCGACGTCGGCTGCGGTTCCGGCGCGCTTGAGCGGGATGCCGCGCACCCACTCGGCCATGAGCTCGCCCGGTGCATAGGTGCCGAGCAGTTGACCCCATTCGCGGTCGTTGTACGCCCACATATCGGTGTCGATGATGCCGGGGCAAAAGGCGTTGACCGTGATGCCGGCGGCCGCGAGTTCCTTGGCCAAACTCTGGGTAAGGCCGACCACGCCGAATTTGCTCGCCGCGTAATGCGGCGTGTAGATGAACCCCTGGCGGGCTTGGCCCGAAGCGGTATTGATGAGCCGGCCCGCGCCCTGCGCGACCATGTGCCGAGCCGCCGCCTGACAGCACAGGAACACGCCCTTCGTGTTGACGTCCATGATGAGATCCCACTCGCGTTCGGTGAGATCGGCGAGCGGTTTGATCGTGATGACGCCGGCGTTTTGAATCGACACATCGATGCGCCCGCGATCGCGGGCTATCGAATCGTAGAGCGCGCTGACCTGTGCGCTATCGGTAACGTCGACGATGTGCGAACTGACCTGTCCGCCGATCTCACGCAGCGCGGCCGCGACGCTGTGAACGCGATCTTCGTTCGAGGCCAGCGCAACCGTCGCACCTTCCGTGGCGAAGCGTCGGGCGATTCCTTCGCCGATCCCGCGGCTGGCGCCGGTGATGACCACGACTTTGCCGGCAAACCGCATCGAAACATCCATAATGGTCGGATTAGGCCTTTCTGACACGCCGCGGCGGCGCGGCGACATCCTGCTCGTCAAGTTTCGCCGCCGTGAAGCGATCGGTGATGAGGACGTCGACGACGCCGCTGCGCAGCGCGCCGCGCAGCCCCTCGACTTTGCGCGCGCCGCCCGCCACCGCGACCACCCGCGGCACCGCGCGCAGTTGATCGAGCGAGATTCCGATGACGCGTTCCTCGAAGGATGAGTGAATCTCACGCCCCTGGCGGTCGAAGAAGTGCAGACAGATGTCGCCGACGGCGCCGAGTTTCACGAGTTCCGTCAACTCGGCTTTGGTAAACACGTTGCCGCTGTCGGCGAGCAGCTTGGACGGTTCGACGGCACCGATGCCAACTAGGGCCATCGTCATGCGGCGAAATTCACGCATCGTTTCGCGTACGAACGGATCGTTGACGAGCACATCTTTCGCGGTCACGGAACTCGCGACACCTTGCGTTGAGAGCAGCAGCGGCGTTGCGTGCGTGAGCTTCGCCAGCCGAACGGTGAGGTTCGTCGCATGCGCCTGGACACTGGGGTTGCCCATGCCACCCAGAATCTGCACGACTTTGGCTGCCGCCGGCGGCTTGACGGGATGGATGTTGTCGACCATGCGCAGCAGCGACTCGCTCCACGAGGAAATTCCGATCGTTTCACTGCGTCCGAGCGTCGTTTCCAAATAGTGCGCGGCCGACTCGCCGATCCGGGCCAGGATCTCTTCTTCGCGATCCTCGCCGCACTCCGCGACGACCACTTCGGTCAGTCCGAACGCGTCGCGCAGCCGTTCCTCCAGCTCCGGATAGGTGCCGCCCGGCACGTTGATCGTGATCCGCACGACGTCTTCCTCGCGCGCCCGGCGCAGCAGCCGCGAGATCGTCGTTTGCGAGATGTGCAGCCGCTCGGCGATATCCGATTGCTTCATCCCTTCGGTGTAATACATGCGCGCGATGCGTGCGGTCAAACGGAGCTCGTGAATGCGTGCCATGCTAAGCGTAGCGATTTCGGCGTCGGCGCGCACTTACCAGCAGACGAAACCTCCGTCAACGAGGAGGTCGACGCCGGTGCAGAACGACGCCGCAGCACTAACGAGAAAGACCGCGGGGCCGACGAGCTCATCGACCGTGGCCATGCGCCCCATCGGCGTTGACGCTTCGAACACTTTGCGCTGGTCGGCGACTTCGGGCCGCGTGTTCATCGGGGTCGCGGTGTAGCCGGGGCTGATCGCGTTGACGCGCACGCCGCGATCGCACCATTCCATCGCCAAGCTCTTGCTCAGATGAATGACGGCCGCCTTCGAGCTGTTGTAATGCGCCTGAAGCAGGCCGCGATTGACGATCGAGCCCGACATCGAGGCGATGTTGACGATCGCACCGCGCTTGCGCGGCAGCATCACGGCGGCCTCGGCTTGGCATGACAAAAAGATGCCGGTTAGGTTGACGTCGAGCATCCGCTGCCACTGCTCGCGCGGCATCATTTCGGCCGGCGCGGCGTTGGCGATGCCCGCGCAGTTGAGCGCGACGGAGAGCGGTCCGAGCTGCGCTTCCACCGCCGCGACGGCTGCAGCTAAATCTTCGGCACACGTCACGTCGCCGGCTGCGGCGAGGGCGCGTCCGCCGGCCGCCTCGATGCCGCGCACGGTCTGCGCGATGCCGCTGCTGTGCGGCAAATCAAAACAGCCGACGGCGGCGCCGGCTTCGGCCAGGCCGAGCGCCAAGCGTTGCCCGATGCCGCTGCCGGCACCGGTCACGAGCGCGACCTGCCCGTCGAGGCGAAAGATGTCCAGGCTCATGCGGTGGCAAGCTCCATTACGGCAACGTTGGTCGCTGCGGCCGCATCGAGGATGCCCATCTGGCGGCCGCGGCTGAGCACCATCACACGGTGTGAGAGGCCGAGCACTTCTTCGAGGTCCGAACTGACCACGATCACGGCCATCCCCGCGCGCGCCAAATCCGCAACGACTTCGTAGATCGCCGCGCGCGCGCCGACGTCGATGCCGCGCGTCGGTTCGTCTAAAATAAAGACTTTGGGCGAGCGCGACACCCAGCGCGCGATCACGACTTTCTGCTGGTTTCCGCCCGAGAGAAAGCGCACCAATTGCTGCGGTGCGCCCTTGATGCCCAGCCGTTGGATCGCCGCTTGCGCGAACGCGCGCACGCTGCTCTTCCGAACCCAGCCCGAGGGCGCGACCCGATCCAGATTGCCCAGCGCGATGTTGGCGCCGACGCTCTGATCGAGCAGTACGCCCTGCGCTTTGCGATCTTCGGGCACGAGGACGAGTCCGGCATCGATCGCATCGCTCGGACCAGCGATCGTCACGGCGCGTCCGTCGACGGCAATCGTGCCGCCGCTCAACGGATCGGCGCCGGCGATCGAGCGGACGAGTTCGGTTCGGCCCGCGCCGACAATGCCGGCGATGCCGAAGATTTCGCCCGACCGCACGCTAAAGCTGATGTCGCGAAACGCGCCCTGCATCGAGCTGAGCTGGCTGACCTCGAGCACGACGGCGGCGCCAGGCGGGCTCGTTTGGGGAAACATCCGCTCGACGCTGCGGCCGACCATCTCTTCGACGAGCACGTTGACCGGCAGCTGTGCCGAGTCGTGCCGCGCGACGAGCTTACCATCGCGCAGAACCATCACGCGATCGGCGATCCGCGCGATCTCGTCGAGCCGGTGACTGATGTAGATAAAAGAAACGCCCTCGCCGCGCAGCCGGTCGACTTGCGCGAAAAGCCGCTCGGTTTCATCGCCGCCGAGCGCGGCCGTCGGTTCGTCGAGAATGAGCAGCCGCGCTTGCAGAGTGAGCGCCTTCGCGATCTCGACCTGCTGCTGCGCGGCGACGCGCAGCGTGCGAACGAGACGCGTCGGCGGCACGTTGAGTCCCAGCCGCCGCAATTGTTCTTCGGCGCGCCGGTTCATCGTCGCGCGGTCGACCTTTCCGCCGCGCATCGGCAGCCGTCCGACGAACACGTTTTCCGCGATCGACAGGTCGGGAAGCAAACGCATCTCTTGGTGGATGAGACCGATCCCGGCTTCGATCGCATCGCCGGGCGATGTTGGTGCGTACGGTTGACCGTGCCAGGTCATCGTCCCCTCGGTGGGAGCGAACACGCCGGCGATGATCGACGACAGAGTGGACTTGCCGGCGCCGTTCTCGCCGAGCAGTGCCACGACTTCGCCCGGGCGGACGTCAAGATCGATCCCCTCGACCACGCGGATCTTGTCGAATTGCTTGCCGATGCCGCGCAGCGAGAGCCCCGCGTGTTCGGGCAAGCTTTGCACGGACGCAACATTTGAGGAGAACGACACGCATGGCCTCGCTTCTACACTTCGGACAACTAATTACTTCGGACAACTAATTTTTGCGCAACGCAGCGAACAGCTTCGGGGGCAGCGTCTTCGAGGGATGACCGCTTCGGAGATCGTTCGACGCCGGAGCGCTTACGACGGCGAGGCGACCGATCCCACGCCATCGATCCCGTGCCGCACGCCGGACCTGTCCGGCACACGGCGGCGGGCGCACCCTATTTGCTTTAGGGGTGCTTGGCGATGTACTGGTCGACGTTGTCTTTTGTCGTGAGCATCGCTTTCTGCAGCTGTTCCTTTGGCACCGATTGATGGTTGACGAGCTTGATCGCGGAATCGAGCGCGAGCCGGCCCATGAACTGCGTCTGCTGGGTCATTGTCGCGTCGACCGATCCGGCCTTTACGGCTTTGAGGCCCGCCACATCGCCGTCGAAGCCCACGATGAGGACTTTGTGATCGAGATTCGCGACTTTGACCGCTTGCGCCGCACCGAGCGCCATCGCGTCGGCGTGGCCGAAGAACACGTTGATCGAAGAATCGCGCTGCAGCATGTCCTGCGCGACCGCGAAGCCCTTGTCTTGCGCCCAATCGGCGGTTTGCGATGCCACGATCGTGAGACCCGGATTCTTGTCGAGCGCCAGTTGGAAGCCTTTGGTACGGTCGATCTCGGGCGTCGTGCCGAGCTGACCCTGCAGCGCGCCGATCTTGGCTTTGCCGCCCGTCGCTTTGGCCACGAATTCGCCCAGCGTTTCGGCACCGGCGACGCTGTTGCTCGCGATGAACGTATCGCCTGGCGCATCGGGTGCATTGCGGTCGACCGCGATCACCGGAATGTGCGCGGCATGCGCGGCCCGCACCGGAACGCCGGCGGCGGTCGCACCGGCCGGGATGTAGATCAGCGCACTGATACCGCGCGTGATGAGATCTTGGATTTGGCTGACTTGCGTGGCGGCGTCACCCTTCGCATCGACGGTCACGACGTCGACGCCTTTGGCCGCCCCCTCGGCTTCGACCGATTCCTTGATTTCATTGAAGAAATCGGCCTGCAGGTTGGCCACTGCCAAGCCGATGACCGGTTTTTTCGTCTGGGCCAGCGCGCCGGGCGCGGCTGACGATATGAGCGTGAGCACGAGGGCCGTGGCGGCGAAACTCCGCGGTGTGATCATCAAGAAGCTCCTTCATGAGTGAATCGAGTGCGTTCGCGCGCGGCCGTTCCGCGCGGAAATCGGTTTTGAGCAGCTGCCGTCGTGCGCGCTTAGCGCGCGCGCCGGCGCAGACTGTCGAATGCGACGGCGATCGCGATCACCGCGCCGACGATGATTTGCTGAATGAACGGCGACACGCCGACGAGGTTGAGGCCGTTGTGCAGCACGCCGATGATGAGCACGCCGACGATCGTCCCGCCGATCCCGCCGATCCCGCCGCTCAAACTGGCGCCGCCGATGACGACGGCGGCGATCGCGTCGAGTTCGTAGCCCAGTCCAGCGCTGGGCTGCGACGAATCCAAACGCGCGGCGAGAACGACGCCGGCGATGCCCGACAGCGCGCCCGCCGTGACATAGACCAGCGTCGTGAGCCGGTCGACATGAATGCCCGCCAGCCGCGCGACTTCGCGGCTGCCGCCGATCGCGTATAAATTCCGTCCCACCGCGCGGTATTGCAGCACGATCCAGCTGGCGACGAGCAAGATGATGAACAGCGCGACGGTCGCCGACAGAAATCCGAGATGGCGCTGGGTCGAAAGCGCGGTGAACCAGTCCGGATAGCCGACGATCTGTTCGCCGTTGGTGATGATGTTCGCGAGGCCGCGCGTGATCGTCATCATCGCCAAGGTCGCGATGAACGGCGGCAGCTTCGCCCGCGTGATGAGCAGACCGTTGCCCAAACCGCACGCCGCGCCGACCACGACGGCAAGGACGATCGCGAGCGGAAACGGCAGGTTTTTATCGTTCGCCAGCCAGCCCATGACCATCATCGAGAGCGCCAAGATCGAGCCGACCGACAGATCGATGCCGCCGATGACGATGACGACGAAGGTGGTGATCAGGATGCGGTCGCCCATGCCGATCTCGACTGAGGACAGCGGGCCGACCAAAGCGCCGGCGAGGCCGGCGAGCATGGCGTAGCGGTGCGAGATGGACTT
>PLAE01000236.1 GCA_003134035.1 Candidatus Velthaea versatilis | reverse complement strand
GAACGAAACTTTGCCCGAACCCACGCGGCTTGCGTCGCAGCCGCAAACGCCACGCGGCTTGCGGCGCCGCCGCAAACGCCACGGGTTCCGGCGCAGCCGCAAACGCCACGCGGCTTGCGGCGCAGCCGCAAACGCCACGGGTTCCGGCGCAGCCGGAACCCTGCTGCTTAGTAGCGCCGAATCTCGGCTTCGCCGGCGTGCACGTAGACCAGTGTTAAACCGCGCGCGTTGCGATACAGGAAGGCCTGCGGCGGAACCCGCAGCCGGTCGGCGCCGCGCGTGATCCACAATTCATCCCCGCGCACGAAGATCGTGCACTCACCCGACAGGACGACGCTGGGCGGACGCACGCGTTCGGACGTCGGCGGAAACTTCGCGCGCAGGGCGTCGAGGCGGCCGCGGATGCGTTCGCGCTCGGCAAAGCACGCCGGCAGCGAACTCATCACCCACGGGCCCGAGCCGGCAAATGCCGCGCGCGAAAGCGGCGTTGCCGCCGCGGGCGGCCGTTCGGCAGTCGGCGTACCGCTAGCGGGACCCGAGATCCGCAGGTCGGGCGGGCCGCCGCGGTGTGCGAAGAGCAGCGACCCCGCCGCCGCGACCAAGATCGCCGCGATGGCGAAAAAACGCCACAGCGGAACCAACTTCGGAGCGGTGTCGCGCTCGCTTATGCGGCGTTCTCTCCGGCCGCGGCGTAGGCCGGCGCCAATTCACAGCGCGCGCGGCCGATCTTCGCGTCCGCCATTCCGTAATAGAAATCGAAGCTGCGGTCGGCGCGCCGGTCGATCGCGGTCGGAAACACGACGTTGCTGACGATGCCGTGCAGTTCGTCGGCACCTTCGGGCGCCAGGATCGGCGTCTGCGAACGATAGATGACGCGGTGCGGCTGGTCGATGTCGTGCACGACGATTCCGGCACTGTACACCATCTGGTATTTGCCGTTCACGTCGACGGCGTCGACGCCGTGATAGAGCGAAAACCAGCCCTCGTCGATGCGTACCGGCGGTGTGCCGCCGCCGGTTTTGATCTTACCCCACGGGCCGTCGGGCGCCAAAACCAGCGCGCTCTCGGAGACCCGGAGCAGATTGCGGATGTCGGCCAAGATCGGGGCCAGCGAAACGTACGCGATGCGCGTGCTCTCGCGATTCTCCGGCGGCAAATCGAGGATGGTCGGGATCGCGGCGCGGCCGTTCGCCGTCGACAGGCGCAGCATCGGACGATGGTAGAACGCGATCGACAGCACGCCGGCGGGCGAGCGGACGGGTTCGGGAAAGAACACGCCGTCCTTGTCGTCGCCGCTGGGCAAACCGGGCGCGGAGAAATCGGCTAGGCCCAGGCGCTCCCATTTCAAGCCGTCATGCGACAGAGCGACCGCGATGCGCGGACCATCCGGGCCGAATGCCGTATACGCCATCACGTAACGGTCGAGCGCCGGGATGAACGTGACCCGCGGATCTTCGCAGCCCATCCCGCCGCCGCCGGCAGGCCGTTTTTCGAAGGCGGCCGACGGTTCGAGCGCGAAGCCGGCACGCTCGAAATGAACGTCGTCGCCGCGCTCGGAGCCGCGGGCGATCCCGACGCGCGAAACGTTGCCGGCACCGACCAGACGGGGATACAAGATCAAGCCGCCGTCGCGCGTGCGCGCGCTGGCCGGATTGAGAACTCCCTCGACCTCGCCGGGTGATCCGTCGGGGCTCAAAACGACTCCCAGCCTCGTAATCGTCGCGTCAAGTTCCTGGACCGCATTCGCGTTCATGTATGTTGTGCCAATCCTAATATCAATTCGTGTGGAGTGAGGCCGATGCGGCGAGCGAGGCGGTCAAGATTGCTGCTCTCATCGATCAAGGCATGGGTGCCAGAAGGCGGCGGATTCCGCGACGCGGGTGGTGTACTGCATGCCTACGGACAGTATATCGTCGTCCCCCGCCATTTCCTTAGGCAATCCGTCTCCATATCGGCAACGTAACACGGCGGCCCCGCGATCGGGCGGAACCACAACGTCTCCGTAACCGACCCACTGCCGGCTCCCCGGCGCGACGCGACGAGCGGCGCGTCGACGCGAATTGAGCAGACCGTTTCCACGTTCCCGCCGGGGGTGCGCGCCGTACGGATCAGCGCCCTCGCCCTGCGCCAGCGGTTGCCGCGACCAAGCCCCGCAAAGAACTTTCGCCTCCAAGTCAGCGCCCACGCCGGGCGCACACGCGTCAACGCAGCGTCGTCGAAGTGACGAGTTCGCCCGACGGCGTGACGACGTCGACCACCGAACCGCTGCGATAGACCGAGTTCGGCACGATCCATAACGTGAATGTCCGGTATTCGGCCGCCGGCTCGCCACCGCCGAGCGGCCCGCGTTCGAACGCCACGATGCGCACGCGGTCGCTATTGGCGCGAATCGACTCGATAAGCTGCGTCCAGCCCGTTTCACGGTGCGGACCCATGAGCAGTAGCACGCCGAACTCCTTATTGAACCGCACCGGAGCCGAAATGCCATATTGGTGCAGGACGCGCGTGTCGCGCAAAACGATGATTTGCGGCGGTCCGATCGAAGCGGTCATCCCGGTCTTGAACGTCTGAACGCGCACTTCGCGGCACCCGGTGAGCGCGACGAGCAGAGTCAACAGTGCGAGAACGCGCATCGCGCGCCGATTCGACAGCCGGCCGCGAGGATACCCCGCCGTCGCGCCGGAAGTCGCACCGGACTCCACCATGCTCACTGTACTGGTGCCTCTCTTGGCCGCTCTCGCAGTACCGAGTCCTGCGCCCTCGGCGGCTGTGTCGTCGCCGCTCAAAGAGATCGGCCACGTCGAATCGGTATCGGTCTGCTCGGCGATCGTCGTGCATGCCAATAGTGCGATCGGCGTCGCGCTCGACAACGACGCCGACCTCGCGCTGACGATCAATCGGCTGCGCACGACCGACCTCGATGACGACAACGAGATCAAGCGCCGAAACGGCATGAACGACTTGGCGACGTTAGCCGGACGCATCCGCGTGGCCGCCGCCGCCGGCAGCGGCGAGATCAAGCGACTGCGAGCGATGGCGGCCGAGACGGCCGAACCGACACGCAAAGCCGAACTCAAAGCGTTCGCCGACGCACTGGGCGGCGCAATCGCCCGCCAGCGCGCGGCCGGCGTCGACCTCGACCGGATGCTCGCGATCATCGACGGCCGCCGCGCCGTTGAAGAAATCAACTCGCCGGAGATGGCCGGCGAACGCGCATCGATCGCCGGGCTCGAGCAGCCCGGAACGCTCACCGCAAACGCCGGCATCATGCGCAACCCGGTCGCGCCCGTCACCCCCTCGCGGGTCAACGGCGTGCTGCACGACGTCGCCGACGATTTCGCGTCGCGCACCGCAGCCATCCTCGGCGACGAAAGCGTCGCCGCCGAGCACTCGCTCGGTGCGACGACGGGCTGCTGATCGCCGCAACGCGCAAGCCGGCGGGTAAAAGGACCAAATGTTGTTGCCGTACACGCGCTGGGCGGGTACGCTGTAACGAATGTTCCGCGCCTTCTCCTGGTCTGCCGCCATCGCGGCCTTCGCGCTCGCCGTTCTGGGCAGCTGGATTCGCATCAACGGCGCGGGGATGACTTGTCCGGACTGGCCGCTTTGCCACGGGCAGATCATCCCGCCCCTCGACGGCGGGGTTTTGCTCGAATGGTCGCATCGCATGGTCGCGCTCTTCGAGGGCTTCCTCGTCTTCGGGGCACTCGTCACGGCGTGGCGCTCGCGTCACCAGATCGCTTTCATCCGCCCCGTCGTCGGCTTCATCGGCGTGGCGTTCAGCATGCAGGTCGTCCTCGGAGCGGCGACCGTCGCGCTCTCGAACGATCCGCCGTCGGTGGTTTGGCACTGGGCCACGGCGATGCTCTTCTTGGCCGGGCTTGCGGCGCTGGCGATCCTCGCCTACGCCCAGCCGGCACCGGACCGGCCGGCGGCGCGTCAAAGCGGACTGTATGCCGTTCTTGGTGCCTGCGTCGTGAGCGCGTTCGGCGCGATGTGCGCCGGAGCATTGGTAAGCTCGAGCGGCGCCGGATTGGCGTGTCTCTCGTTCCCGAGCTGCGACGGGAGCTGGCTCGGCACCGGGGCGGCCCAATGCGCGCAGATGCTCCATCGCGCGTTCGCGGGGCTCGTGCTGGTGCTCGCAACAGTCGCGGCATATTGGTCCGCGGTGTCGGCCGACGGCCGGGTACGCTGGGCGGCGCTGACGGGGTTTGGCTGCGTCATTCTGCAAGTTGGCTTAGGCATCGCCAACGTCGTTTGGCTGTTGCCGGTCGGGCTGCGTGAGGCGCACGCGGCAAACGCCGGGTTGACATTCTTGGCTTTTGTCGCGGCTTTCGTGTTCGCCACGCTCGACGGAACGCTGCCGGCACCGCATCCGGCCCGCCGCTCGCCAACGGTCACGGCGAAGTCAACGGTTACCGGCCGACTTTGAGTTCGACGATTTCGCGCGTCGACGGGATCGCCGCACCGGTCGAACTGACCGGTTGGCGCGGCCTGCTGTGCGACTATTACGAGCTGACCAAACCACGCATCATCTACCTGCTGCTGATCACGACCTACGCGGCGATGATGATGGCCCAGCGTGGTTTGCCGCCGTTCTGGCTGACCGTGTGCACGCTGTCCGGCGGGGCGCTGGCCGCAGCTTCCGCGGGAGCATTCAACTGCGTCTGGGATCGCGACGTCGACCGGCTGATGCGGCGCACGAAGACGCGGCCGCTTGCGGCGCGCCGGATAAGCGTCACGCAAGCGCTCGGCTTCGGAACGGTAGCGGGCTGCATCTCGTTCGTGCTGTTCTTCGTCGCGGTGAATCCGCTCGCGGCGTGGCTGTCGCTGGCCGGCAATGCGTTTTATGTTTTTATTTACACGATGTGGCTCAAACGGCGCACACCGCTCAACATCGTGATCGGCGGCGCNNTACGACAAAGCGAACATTCCGATGCTGCCCAACGTCGCCGGCGTCGCACGGACGAAAATCGAGATCTTCGTGTATTCGCTGGTGCTCGTCGCGATGTCGCTCGCGTTATATCCGCTGCACGTCATGGGGCCGTGCTATTTCGGAGCGGCGGCGATCTTGGGCGGCATTTTCATGTATCACTCCGGAAAGATCTTCGGCGATCCCGGAAAGCGCTGGCCGCGCGCGCTGTTCAAATTTTCTTTGCTCTATCTTGCCCTGATGTGCGTCGCGATGGTCGCCGACCGCATCATCAAGATTTCGTAGGATGCGCTCGCCGGAGCTGTGCGCAGCCGGCGTGGCGCGAGAAATGCTATGGCCCTAACGAACTCCGCCTCCCGCGAGTCCGGCACCGCCGCTCAAACGACGGTCGCCGGCCACACTCTCGAACGCTCGACGATTCCGCTGCTGGTCACGCTGGGCTTGGGCGTTTTCGCCGGCGCGCTCGACCTGGGCGTGCTTAGCCCGGCTCTGCCGGCGCTGGGCCGAGCCTTCGGAGTCGGACCGGGTGCGCTGGCCTGGGTGTTCACGCTGTATCTCCTCGCCAACATCGCGAGCATCCCCGTCATGACGAAGCTGGCCGACCGCAACGGCCGGCGGCCCGTGTATATCGCCTGCGTGGCGATCTTCGCGATAGGCTCGGTGCTCGCGATCGGCGCGCGCAGTTTCACGTTCTTCTTGATCGCGCGCGCGATCGCGGCGGCCGGTGCCGGCGGCATCTTTCCGGTCGCCACGGCGGCGATCGCCGACCGGGTGCCGCCCGAGCGGCGCGGTGCTGCGCTCGGGCTCGTCGCGGCGACGTGGGGTTTAGCGGCGATCATCGGTCCGAGCCTGGGCGGCGTGCTCACCCACTTCCTTTCCTGGCACTGGATTTTCGCGGCCAACGTCCCGCTCGCAATCGTGGTCATCGCAATGGCCCGCACCACGCTGCCGGCCAAGGTCGCCAACGTGCGCGGCCCGCTCGACGTCGCCGGAATCATCACGCTCACGCTGGGGCTGCTCGCGGTCATGATCGCGCTCACGCAGCTCGGCGCACTGCTCGTGCCGCAGCTCGTGCTTGGCGCCGTCCTGCTCGGAGCGTTCATCGCGATCGAGGCGCGGGCCGCCGAACCGGTCATCAAGTTGCACCTGTTTGCCGTGCGCCAGCTCCAAGTCACGTACGGGCTCGAGATCCTCATCGGAATCCTCGAAGGCGCGCTGTTCTTCATTCCGGCGGCGCTGGTGGCCGCTCAGCACATGAGCTACGCGGCGGCGGGCGGGATCGCGGCGCTCGGCGCGTTCATGTTCGTCGCGGTTATTCCCGGCGCGGGCCGCGCGCTCGACGCGATCGGCAGCCGCTGGGTGCTGACCGCCGGGACACTCTTGACGGCGGCCGGCTTGGCGCTCTTCGCCGCCGGATTCGAATCGTTGTGGCTCGCGATCGCGGCGATGGTCGTCGCGGGCACCGGGTTCGGGGCGCTGCTCGGCGCTCCGACGCGCTACATCATCACGAACAGCGTGAGCGCCGACCAGCGCGCGAGCGCCGTCGGGCTGCTCTCGATCTTCCTTATCATCGGTCAGATCTTGGGCGGTTCGCTCGCCGGCGGCATTATCGGCGCGCACGCGGTCGACGTGGCGGGTTATCGTACGGCATATTGGTCGTTCACGGCAATCGCGCTGCTCGCCGCGGTCTTGACGTTCGCGCTGAAGTCGAAGGCGGCTGAAAAAGCCGCGAATTAAAGCGCGCCGCCACCGCCAGCAGATGTGCCCGACGAGAGTTGCCGAACGGCGCAGCGTCGTTCGATCAGCTTTTCAAGACCCGCTCGTGCGGTGGTGCCGGCGTAAGCACCGATCGCAATGATAACACCGCAGGCGCGGTGACCGCGCGCGAAAACGCTGATTTCGGCGGCCACCGGAACCGTCTCGCGTGTCGTGCCGCGCGGTGAAAACCAAGAATGTGAGCTATGTCATGGCACACAGCATGTTAGGTCTAAAAAACTAGGCCTAAAGACTCATTTTACCCCAGTCGGCCCGATTGGATGAACCTGCGCTCGATAGGTAGTGTGAGTCGTTCGACCATGACCAACCTTACCAGGCCCGTGCTAAACTCGGATAATGGATGTCCCGGAAGTTCTTCTTCTCGTCACGCTGTACGTTCTCGTCATCGCGGCCGTCGGTACGCTGATATTTTTCGCAGCGCGTCGCCCCCGTCCGTCCCGGCGCGGTCTTCCCGTACCGAACGTGTCGGGTCTCAACCTGACGCCGCTCGGTGAATCGATCGTTGGTTCGTGGCTGCGCAAAGAGCCGGCGCCGGGCTCCGAGGCGGCCGAATCAACGCCGATCGAAGCGGTCGCAACGACGGCGGTAGCAGCATCGAGTGCGCCCGCCTCGCCGGCGATTTTGTCCGCTGCATCAGCGGCCGCCGGGGGAACAAACCACGTCGCCGACGCGCCGGGAACCGCTTCAGGGCCGAGACCGGTTTCGGCCGTAACGGCGGACGCCTCGCCGGCGACGACCCCATCAATTACACCACCCCCACTACCATCAACGAAGGAGACTGACGCTTTGCGCCTTCCGCCTCTCGGCGCCCCGAGCGTCGCTTCCCGCGAATCGCTTGCCGCAGCACCCGCACCGGCATCGCTTACGGGAACACCCGCGCCGCGCTTCGGCCTTGCCGACGCCTTCGCTTCCACCGGGCTGCTGCCCGAAGGTCTACGCACTTTAGAAGTCACGCCGAGCCGCGTGATCGAGCCCGGCGTCACGGTTCACGCGACGTTCACGTTCCGCAATCCGGGCGGCGATATCGCGAGCGGTTTCCGCGTGCGCTTTCGGATGCCCGCCGGCTTAGCGTATGTTCCCGGCTCCGCGAGCATCGACGAAACGCCGCTCGACGACGAAGACGGCAGCAGCAGCCTGCTCAAGACGTCGGGCGCCGATATCGGTGACGTTCCGGCGCAAGGTGAACGGCGCGTGTCGCTGGCCTTCGTCGTCGCGTCGACGATCGAGAACGGCACGGCCGTCGCGATTCAAGCCGCGGTCTCGTCCGCCGACGTTCCGGTCATCGGATCGAACATCGTGCGCCTGGTCGTTCGCAGTCTTCCGGTTCTGCAGAGCGATGCGACCACGATGACGCTCGAACCCGTGCGCGAAGCGGTTCCTGGCGAGGATCTGCAGTTGTACGCCCGCGTGCACAACTCCGGACAGAGCAGCGCGCACGATCTCATGGTGCTGCTGCCGCTGCCGGCGCACACGACGTTCGTTCCCAACACGGTCAGCATCGACGGCCGGCCATTTCTGGGCGGCGGCGAGAATGTGCCGTTCGGCTTCGCCCGTCCGACCGTCGTCGCCAAGCTGCTCGAACCGGGCGCCACGATCGATGTCGGCTACCGCGTGCGCATCGATACGCCGCTCGAAGATGAAACGCGCATCGTCGCGCACGGTGCGGTTTGCTCCGACGAAGTTTCGGAGTTCTCGCTGGCGCCGGTAACGCTGAAGATTCCGTCGGCGGCCTCGTTCGGCGGCGACGATACGTCGCTGTGGATCGATTGCTCCGAAGAAGTCGAACCCGGCGAACGTGTTCGGATCGTGCTCCACGCGAAAAACACCGGCACGGCGCCGGCCCGCAAACTCTCGCTGCGCATCGCTTTGCCCGAGGGCCTCGTCTACACGTCGGGCTCGCTGGCGATCGACGATGCTCCGGCGCCCGACCGTGGAGCGGTGCCCGACGCGATTCGCCTGGGCGACCTCGAACCCGGCCGTTCGGTCGAATTGGCGCTCTCGGCGATCGTGCAATCGCCGATTGCCAACGGCCACGAACTGCGCTTGATCGGCAACGTCGTGTGGTCCAAAGGTCAGCGCAAATTCGAACGCACGCTCACCGCGCGCTCGGCTCCGCGCTTCCCGGCAACCTTCAATCGCGTCGAGCGCGAGATGGCCCGCCGGGTCAACCCCGGTGATGCCGTCGCGTACACCGTCGCCCTCGAAAACATGGGTACCGACGTGGCCACCGACGTGCGTCTGCAAGTCGCCTGCGATAAAGGCATCGAATTCCTGCGCATCGGCGATCGCGACACGGAGATCGTGCTCGGTGACGGCGGAACCATCTCGCTCGACAACTTGCAGCCCGGCGTTTCGCGCATGCTGCGCATCGACGGCCGCGTCGCAAGCGTCATCGAAGACCAAACGCAGTTGCGGCTGTACGCGACCCTGCTCACCGCCCAGGTCGCGCGGGTCGAACTCGGCGCTCCGGTCCACGTCGTCGATTCGAGCCCCGCATTCTCCCTTGCATCCTCGCACATCGTCGCCGAAAGCGATGAGGCACTGCGGCTCAAACGCGTCCGCAGCTGCCGCCTGATCCTCGTCAACGAAGGCACCGACACGGCGCACGAAGTGCACGTCGCCCTGCAGCTGCCCGACGAACTGCGTCTCGAGCGGGTCGAAAAGGGCACGATCGACGGCAACTGGATCATGCTCGGCGAAATACCCGCCGGCGAAACCCGCGAAGCGCGCCTGCATCTGCGCATGGTCGGTAGCGTTTCGGGCGACAGCCTCAAGTTCTCCGCACGCGTCGGCGGTCTCAACGTCGTCCCGTTCGGTCTGCGGCCCGTCGAACTGCCGACCCATGCCGAAGCCTTGTTCGGCGAGGGTGCGACACTCTCGTCACAGCCGCCCGATTGGATCGACGCCGGCGAGCAAGTTCATTACACGCTCGTCCTGCGCAACTCGGGTGACGGCGCCGCGAAACGGCTTGCGATTCGCATCGCTTCCCTCAGCAACGCGGTATACGCTCAGAGTTCCACGCTGATCAACGGCGTTGCGCTGCAAGATCGTTTGGGAACGTCGCTCCTGCTCGGCGACGACGGCCTCCTGCTCGCCGACGTCGGAGCCGGAGTCGAAGTCGTCGCTGCTTGGCGCGTCATCGTCAACGTCCCGTTGCCGCCGGGCTCGACGATCGAAACGTCGGTCGCCGTCAACTGGGACGATGCCCCGGCGCTGACCGTCGCGGCTCCGCCGGTGAGCGTGCGGTCGTCCTCGGCCCTACCGGTTATCGAACCGCAACTGCCGTTTTCGGTTCTCGACGCCATCGCGGCTCACGTCGGAATTCGTCCGGCACCGCGGGCGGAAGCGCTCCAAGTGCAGCCGACGTATCAAGGTCTGCGGCCCGCCGTCCCGGTCCGCGGCAACGGCAAAATGGCGACGATCGAGTACGCTCAACTCGCACCGGGTGAAGACGAAAACCGGCCGCTGATCAAGGGCGAGAAGCGCGAAGCCCACTAGCAGGATTGGAGCCGCGCCTTTGGCGCGGCTCCAATCCGTGGCGTTTCGGCTTCGCCGAAGCCGCGGTGGCGTTTCGGCTTCGCCGAAGCCGCGGTGGCGTTTCGGCTTCGCCGAAGCCGCGGTGGCGTTTCGGCTTCGCCGAAGCCGCGGTGGGCGTTTTGGCTTCGCCGAAGCCGCGGTTTCGTTAGAGTAGCTTGACCAGGTGGCGGTATTCGGGTTCGTAAGCGCGGCGTTCATAGAAACGTCGCGCTTTTTCGTTGGCGTCGTTGACGTTGAGCGAGAGGTAGCGAAAACCGCGTTCGCGTGACCACGATTCGGCGGCATCCATGAGCGAGCGGCCGGCTCCGCCGCCGTCCGCGGACGTTGCGATCTCCGAGATGTGCCCGTGCGGCTCACCGGTAAAGAAGTCGCGCTGGGTGATGAGATAGACGAAGCCGACGGCTTCATCGGCGCCCCGCACGGCAATGAGCACCGCCTCGCCTTCCCGCCGCGCATCCAGCGCCGCCGCGAGGACGGCACGCGTTCCATCGACGACCTCGGCATACCCGCGCCAGGCGGCCCGCGTCGGGCCGAATCGTTCCGCGAGGTCCAGCACAAAGGCACGGTCGGACGGCACCGCCGCCCGAACGGAGATCGACCCCACGCTCAGACGTGTTCGGCGAAAATCAAGCGGTAGAGCCGGCGCGCGAGATATCCCAGCGCGCCGACGATGATCGCCACAACGATCAGATCGCGCAGCCCGCTGAACTGACCGACGTCGTTGCCGCAGACGGCCGACGCCGCTTTCGAGAGCCACAGATTGAAGCGGGCGATCGGATTGCTGGCAAGACCGTGCTGCGCATCGAGTTGAGCGATGATCTCGTCCGGCGCCCACGACGTGTCGGTAATCATCTCCCCGATTCGGCCGTCGGGCCCGATCAGGACCGTGTTTTCCGAATGGATGATCCCGATATTCGGGTCGGGAAACGTCGCAATGCCAAACTTTGCCGCGAAATCGAGCGTCTGGTCGGCATCGCCGACGGCCACCGTCCAGCGCTTGGGGTCGGCCCCGAAGGTCGTCGCGTAGCGCGCCAAGACGGGAGGACGGTCGTACGTCGGATCGAGCGTGAGCTCAACGAGATGGACGCGGCGGGCGCCGAACATCGACTGCAGCGCATGGAACTTCGCCGATATGAGCGGGCACATGCGCGCGTCCTGGCAACGCGTATAAACAAAGGCGAGCACGACGTCGTCACCGCGCAGGTCGGTAAAGCGAAATGGCCGGTCTCGCTGGTCGACGAACGCCGTATCGGGCACCATATCGCCGACGCGCAGCGGCGTCACCCGATGCAACAACGGTCCGCTCGTTACCGGCGCGACGGTCGTGCTGCTCACGTGAATCAAGGTCCATGGTTCGGTCCGCACATCGACGTCGGCGTCGATCACGGCGCCAACTTGCAGTTCACGTGCCCGGCTCTGCGGAATAACCCGAAACGCCATCGTCATGGCCGGCATGCCGGAAAACGGATCGTGGCGTACGATCACGGTCCCGGTGTCCGGCGTCAAACCGAGGACGACCCCATGCAGATGGCGCGTTTGCGCAGCTTCTGCCGTTCTGGAAATCAGCAGCATGAGCAACATCA
Organism: Candidatus Velthaea versatilis; assembly: GCA_003134035.1. Lineage (GTDB taxonomy): Bacteria > Vulcanimicrobiota > Vulcanimicrobiia > Vulcanimicrobiales > Vulcanimicrobiaceae > Velthaea > Velthaea versatilis. Next base: position 63,209 of record PLAE01000236.1, on the reverse strand, counting down.
CGCAAGCAATGATCCACGGATATCGCTCGGGCCGGCTCAGCGCGCTCGAGCGCGAATCGCTGCTGATTCGACGGGCGTGGACGCGAGCGGAGCGCAAGATCGTGCTCCAGGGTTTTTTGGGGCGGCTCGTCATCGCCATCGAGCCGGTGATCTGCGGTGCCGTTTTTTTGGCGCTGACCGTCGGCATGGTCGTCAACAAAAACAAAGGGATCATCATCCTCGCACCCATTTTCGCCCTCGGCGTTGTCGCCTTTGGCTTGTATGCCTTCGCGGTGATGTTGGCGCCGGTGCGTGCGCTGCTGCATACGCTTGGACCGATCTACGTCGTCGACGGTTACGTGCGGTACCGCGGCCGCGACGGTGCGTCCGCTGACGACTCGAACGGTTATATCGCTGTTTTACTGGAGGACGGCCGCATTGCGTGCGAATGGCCGACCCTGGGCGAAGTCGAGTTGCCCGATTTCGAGCGCGCCTCACTGTGTGAATTCAGCGAGTACGGCGGCGTTCACTCTATCGACGGCCGCTCGACCGGCGTCCTACCCGGCCGAATTCCCGCTTTCGGCGTCGGCGGTCGCAGCACAGCCCGAGACTTCACCGAAGAAACGTAAACCCAAAGCTATTGCTTTGAGCGGCGCAGCGACCCCCCGCGACGTGTGCGAAGCACACGAGCATGTATCGCGAACCACCCAGCCGGTAGATCGCGTTATCGGAGTCGTCGGCAAGGAGCCTAGCCGCGAAGCGCACCTTAGTACGCAAGCGGCGTAGCGGCGCAGTCCGACGGCTTCGAGAACGCGATCTACCCGAGGCGGATGTGGGTTGTGTCGTTGGCCGGCCAGATGTGGTGATAGGGGCTGCCGAAAATCACCAGGCCCAAGATGGTGAAGATCGCGCAAATCCCGATGAGGACGGCGATCACGACGATCGGCGGAATGCCGGCCGAGACGGGGACGCCGCGCTCGTCTTTGATGTCATACATCGATTACGAACCACCTCGGGGCAGGATGCCGAACGCGGCGACGATGACGAGAACACAGCCGAACGCCATCAAGCCGAGCAGCACTTTGGTGAGATTGTTGTCGAGCCCGGTCGTCTTCCAATCGTTCTTGAGCGCGATGAGCGCGAGAACGCCGATCAACACGGCGGCGAGTCCGGCCACGATTTTTTCGGGCGTCGCGAGGGCTTCCAAAGAGGTACCGGGCTTTCTGCTCGCGGCGAGCGCGGAGCGGGCGCGAGCGTCGACGCTCGTGTCGAACGCGTTTCAAAACAGATAGAACAAGAAGAACAGCGCGACCCAGATGACGTCGACAAAATGCCAATAGAGCGTCCCGGCAGTCAGACCGAAATAATGCGTTTCGTCGTAGACGCCCTTGCGCGTCTGAAGGAACAGCACGATCAGATAGATGACGCCGACCAAGACGTGGAAACCGTGCATTCCCGTCAGGGTGAAAAACGAGGCCCCGAAGATCGAGCCGCTCCAACCGCCGATCTGAGCGTGCGCGTACTCGTAACCTTGGCCGCATAAGAACAGCGTTCCGAGGACGATCGTCGCCCAGATCCAGATGTTGAAGGCGGCTTTTTTACCGTGCTTCCAATTCTCCAAGGCCGTGTGCATCGTAACGCCGGAACCGAAGAGCACGCACGAGTTGACCGCGGCGAACGCAACGTCGAGGCGCGGCAGCTGCTTGCCGTCGACGACCGGTGGCCACGTGTCGACGGTATTGCGCAGATACAGATAAGCGAAGATGAACGCCGAGAACAGCACCACGTCCGAAACCAGAAAGAGTGCGAAGCCGAGCAGGCGCATGTCGCGCGTTTCTTGGTAGATGACCTCGTCGTGAACGAGCGAATTGCCCGCCGCTCCGCGGACATGGCCTTGCTTAGCGACCGATACCGACACGCCGCGCTCCTCTAGCGAGGCGCCGGCGCGGGGGGAGCGGTAAGCTGCGGGGTTGGAAGCGTCCCCTCGGGACTGTCCAAACCGATGTAAGGAAGCGGGTTGCCAAAGTCGTACGGCGTCGCGAGCACCGCCGGGACGCGCTTGTAGTTGTAATACGGCGGCGGCGAGCTGATCATCCATTCGAGCGTGCGCGCGCCCCACGGGTTTGCGCCGGCCCGTTTGCCCTTATAGAAGCTCCACGCCATGTTGCCGAACAGCAGCAGCGTCGAGGCGGCCAGAACGAAAGAGCTGATCGACGCGACCTGGTTCCAAAACACGGCGTCGTGCGAATCCAAGTACGTCGCGACGCGGCGCGGCATGCCTTGAAGCCCGAGCCAGTGCATCGGCAAGAACGTGCAGTTGAACGAGATGAACGTCAGCCAGAAGTGCCACAGACCGACTCGCTCGTTCATCATGCGTCCGGTGATCTTCGGCCACCAGTAATACAGGCCCGCGAAGATACCGAACACCGACCCGCCATACAACACATAGTGGAAATGCCCGACCACGAAATACGTGCCGTGCGCGTGCAGATCAACCGGGATCGCGGCCAAGAACACGCCCGTGATGCCGCCGAACGTGAACGTGATGAGAAAGCCGATCGCGAAGAGCATCGCTGGCGTCAGCTCGATCGACCCGCCCCACAGGGTCGCCATCCACGAAAAGATCTTGATACCCGTTGGGATCGCGACGATCATCGTGAGAATCATGAACGGGAGTTGCAGCCACGGCGCCAACCCCGAGGTGAACATGTGATGCGCCCAAACCATGAAGCCGACGAGCGCGATCGCGACCGATGAGAACGCGATCATCTTATAGCCGAAGATCGGCTTGCGGGCGAAGGTCGGCAGCACTTCGGAGATGATCCCGAAAGCCGGCAGGATCATGATGTACACCGCGGGATGGGAGTAGAACCAGAACATGTGCTGCCAAAGGATCGGCGAGCCGCCCTTGGTCGGGTCGTAGAAAGGAATACCGAACACCCGCTCGAGGAAGAGCGCCAGCAAGGCGGCGGCGAGCGCCGTCGTCGCGATCATCGAGAGCGCCGCAGTCGAAAGCTGCGCCCAAACGAAGAGCGGCATCCGGGTCAAGGTCATGCCGGGCGCGCGCATCTTGAGGATCGTCACGATGAAGTTAATGCCGGTGAGCGTCGACGAGATGCCGATGAGGAAGATCGCGACGCACCAATAGTTCGTGCCGACCGGGCCTTGCAGCGAGACGGGCGGATATTCGGTCCACCCGGCATCGGGCGCACCCACGAGAAACGCGCCGAAAAGCAGCACGCCGGCGATCGGGAACATCCAAAAGCTGGCCAAATTGAGCCACGGAAACGCGACGTCGCGGGCGCCGATTTGCAGCGGCATCACGAAGTTGCCGAAGCCGCCCGTGACGAGCGGGATGATCACCATCCAGACCATCGCCGAGCCGTGCATCGTGTAGACTCCGTTGTACACTTCGGGACTCATGAACCGGGCGTCGTTGTGCAAGAGCTGAATTCGAATGAGTTCGGCCAGCAGCCCGGCGAGAACGAAGAACAGCAGCCCGGTGATCATGTACTGGATCCCGATGACCTTGTGATCGATCGAGAAAATGTACCGGCGAACGAAACTGGTCGGCTCGGGATGGATGTGGTCCAGGACCGCATGGGGGGCGACGGTGGTGGTGGTCGTCGATACGACTGCCATGTGTTGCGCGCTCCGTTATTTCTTTGAAAGGCTGACGAGGTAGGCGACGAGATTCGCGATGTCGGTATTGCTGATCTGATTGACCTGCGAACTGGGCATGACCCCAAGGTCGCCCTGATAACCGTTCTTGAGGATCATCGCGATGTCTTGAGGCGACGGTGCGGTTCCGTTGACGAGCTTCGGATGGTCCGGGTCATCGAAGATATGGCCTAAACCCGGTCCGACGATCTTCTGCGTGAACGGCCCAACTGAGTGACATGCCGAACACTTCTGTCCGAACAGCGCTTGGCCCGCCGAGACGCTGCCGGCGCTCAGGGCGATGGCCGCGCCCGCTGCGCTGCCGCCGCCGGCGGCCGCCGTGCCGCCTTGCTGAGCGGCAAACCACTTCGCGAAATCTTGCTGCGAGTCGATGTGCACGGCGCTGTGCATGCCGCCGTGCGCGATGCCGCAGTACGAGGTGCAGATGATGGGATAGACGCCGATTTTGGTCGGCGTGAAGCGGACGGTGTTGATCAGACCGGGCACCATGTCTTGCTTGACGCGGATTTCCGGAATCCAGAAACCGTGAATGACGTCGCGCGCGGTGACGTGAACGGTGACCGGCGTGTCGACGGGGATATGCATCTCGGAAACCGGGTTCGCCAGCTTCGGATAGCGGAATTGAAACCCGAATTGATAACCGATCGCTTCCATCGTCAGGACGTCGCCGGCCGTGTAGTAGATCTTGTTGAGGAGTTGCACCGACGCGATCGCGAGGCCCAGAACGATGACCGCGGGGATCACCGTCCACCAGAACTCGAGCACCGGTGCATCGTGGATCTGCACCCCGATGGTGTTCGCCGGGGCATTCTTGGGGCGCCGAAAGACGATCGCGAAGTACACGATGTAACCGAACACATAGATGAACAGCGCCGAACCGATAACGGCCAGAACTTTGAACAGAATGTCGGTCGGGACGGCGGTGTCAGCCGCCTGCTCGACCCCCATCGGCAAGGGCACAATGATCCAAAACGCCGCGGCGCCAACCGACAGCAGGGCGAGAATCGCGGTAATGAGCCAGAACCCCGGCCCCATATTTACCGGCTTCGGCTTAACAATCTGAGCCAACTACTACCTCAATGCGCTCCAGGCAACGACCGTCGACGAAGGCCGGGGTTCTGCGTGGGTGGGGGTAACAACTTTCGACCTTAGCGTACAACGTTCACGACAGACTTAGACTTACGTCGTCTTCGGCGCGGCTCCGGCGAAGCGCCGCACCAACACGTCGATATTTGTTATCGCCGTTCCGACGACGACCGTGTGGGCGCCGGCCGTGAACGCCGCCCGCACGTCATCCGGCGTACTTACCCCGCCTTCACAAACCGTAAAAGCCCCCAGCGCGCGGATCGCGCGAACGAGCGCGAGCGCCGGCAAGAGCGTTCCTTGCGTCGCCCGCGTGTACGAGCACAGCGTCGTGCCGATGAGTTGAGCCCCGGCGGCGAAAGCGGCGCGCGCGTCGGCTTCGTCGGCGCAGTCCGCCATCGCGAGCGCGCCGCGGCGGTGAATGGCGGCGATGAGTTCGGCCGGCGGCGGCGCGCCCGGCCGCGGACGCAGGGTCGCGTCGAACGCGATGATGTCCGCGCCGGCGTCCGCCGCCTCCCCGACTTCGCGTTCGGTGGCCGTGATGTACGGCTCGAAACCCGGATACGCGCGCTTGACGATGCCGATGATCGGCAGTGCGGTCGCCCGGCGAACCGCGCCGATGCGCGCGCCGCCCTCCACGCGCACGGCGCAGGCACCGTTGCGTTCGGCGACTTGAGCCAGCAGCGCGATCGTCTCCGGAGTATTCAATAGCGAGTCAGGGAGGGCTTGCACCGACACCACCAGCCCGCCGGCCAAACGTTCGCGCATCAGCGCGCGTCCAGTGCCATGCGCGCGGCGCCGATGGCCGAATCGTGCAGTGGTCGAACGACGCGCGCATCGGCGGCGAAACGGGCCAGCCCCTCGACGGTGCGGCGGTAAAAATCAGCGTTCGCAAACAAGCCGCCGGTCAACGCGACGGGGACGCTGACGCCGCGCAGGCCCAGGCCATCGATCGCGTTCGAGGCCAGCGCGGCCAGCGCATCCGCCGCCCGCTCGACGAGGGCTGCCGCATCGGCGTCGCCGAGCCGCGCCGCATCGAGCACGACCCGGGCGAACGCGGCAAGTTCCGGGCGTCCGATCTCACGCAGATAGAATGCTCGCGCGAGCGCCCGCAAATCGGACCGGTCGAAATAGGCCAGCGCGGCGGCGCCGAGCCGCGTCACCGCTCCGCGGTCCGCCTGACGCATCGCGTGCGAGAGGGCTTGGCGGGCAAGGGCAAAGCTGCTGCCCTCATCGCCGAACAAATAGCCGTAGCCGCCGACGCGAACGGCTTTGCCGGCGGCGTCCTCCGCGTAGGCGACCGAGCCGGTCCCGGCGATCACAACGACCGCGGGGCGCCGTAGAACCGCTCCCGCCAGCGCGACCGGAGCATCGTGCGTGAAGCGCACGCGCGCTCGACCGAAGCGCGGCGGCACACCGTGAAAGGCACCGTCGTAGCCGCTCAACCCGATCACGACCGTTTCAAGCGCGCTGGTCCCCGGCAGATCCGCCGCCGCGAGCGCGCGCGAGACGGCCGCTTCGCACGCGTCGGCGCAACGCCGCGAATCGGGCGGCTCGTCGACATGATCGCACGGGCCGGCGACCCCGCGGCCCAAGACGCTGCCGGCCGCGTCGATCACGACCGCCGTCGTCGACGACTGGCCGCCGTCGATGCCGGCGTAGAGCCGCGAGTCCCCTCGCGGCGCTTCAGCCGACGCTCCCTCAATCATATGCCGAGCGGCGAACCGGCGGCACGGCGCAGAAAAGCGTCCAGCCGGTCGTCGACGGCAACATTCGCCCGCGCGAAGACGTCTGCTGCCGCCTCGCGGCGCGCGCGGCCGCGCAGCCGCGGCACCAGACCGCGCGCCTCGTAATGATGGAAGAGCTCGTGTGCGATCGCAAAATTGCGCAGCTGCTCAATGTCGGCTCGGCCCGCGCCGGCCGGGGCTCCGAACGCGGCGAGCGCACGCGCATTGACCCGGACGGTTCCCGCTTGGCCGTCGTATTCCGAGATCAGCACCGCCCCGCCCCACACGCCCAAGTCGGCGATCTCGACACGCAGTCCGCAGGCTAGGGCGACGGCCGGCGGATCAAACACCGGCCGCGACGGCGCGGCGCAGATCGACCCCATCGGCGACGAGCCGCTCGCGCAGACCGGCCGCGTCGACATCGCGAAGGGCCGCACCGCTGCGCAGCGCCATGCTCGCCGCGCTTCCGGCGGCCTGACCCAGGGTCATCACCGTCGGCGTCAGCCGCGTCGAAGCGAGCGCCTCGTGCGTCGTCGAGATGCAGCGGCCGGCCACCAGCAGCCGATCCACGGCGGCTGGAAGCATGCAGCGATAGGGGATCTCGTACGCGGCGCCCGGCGCGAGACGGTACGTCGTCGTGCCGGCACCCGACGGATTGTGGATATCGATCGGATAGGCGCTGCGCGCGACGGCGTCGGGGAATTGCCGCGCGCTCAAGATGTCGTCGGCGGTGAGCGTGTAGGCGCCGACGATCCGGCGCGATTCGCGCACGCCGATTTGCGCGGCCGTCGCGGCGATGCGGGCGTTGGCAAAGCCCGGCACGCTGCGGCGAAAGAACGCCAGGAGCTGCATGGTTTGCGCGCGCGCTTCGACTTCGGCGCGGGTGAGGTCGTCGGGATCCAGCGGATCGATGTCGGTCACCCGGGTCATGTTGACGGTGACTTCGTCGGCGTACGGCGAGATGAAGAACGATACGAGCTCGCGCGGCACGTCGACGTCGCCGCGCAAGCGGGCCGCATCCCAGAGCGCGTACAAACCGGCGACGGCGGTGAGCGCGTCGGGCGTGCGCTCGTGGGCTTTAAGCGACGTGCGCATCTGATCGGGATGGGTGCGAACGTAGCTCGAGAGCTGCGCGAGGTCGACGTGACTGAGCCGGAACATCAAGCTCGCGGGCTGAACTCGGCCGCGCGAATCGCCGGTTTGCAGTTCGACTCCGGCGCTCGCCGCGACGAAGGCGTCGGCCGTGGCGTCAATCGTGATTTCGGCGCGAATCTCACGCTGTCCGCCGACGGTCGCGAACCGGCCGCCGCCGACGCTCGCCCGCGGTTCACGCAACGCGTTCAGAAAGTACGCGTGCAGCAGCAGTTCGACGCCGCTTTCGCGCATTAAGTCGAAGAGCAGCGCCTTGTGAATTTCCGGATCGAACGGCGTGATCGTCGCAACGTAGTCCGAGGAGTCAACGAGGTGTCCCGGCGAGCCGCCGATGGCCACGAGGCGCTCCACGATTTCTTGCGCGATCCCACCAACGATGCGCTCCGTGCCGGAATGGAAGGTCATCCATGGACCAACCATCGCCGCGGTCGCCGTTCCGCCGAGAAAGCCGTAGCGCTCGACGAGCAATGTGCGCGCACCGGAGCGAGCGGCGGCCAGCGCCGCCGTGCAGCCCGCGTTCCCGCCGCCGACGACCAAGATATCGTACCGCTCGGATGTCATCCGTGAGCGCTTCGCGATGGGATTGCCGGGTTCTAGCAAAAAGGGCGAGCATGTTCACGAAATCGGCGGCGTTCTACGACGCGATTTACGCTGCGCGCGGCAAAGATTATGTCGCCGAGGCCGCATGGTTGCGGGCCGCGTACCGCAACGCCGCACCGCGCTCGAGCCGCTTGCTCGACGTCGCGTGCGGCACCGGACGCCACCTCTTACAATTGCGCGGCGAGTTTGCCGTCGAAGGTCTGGACGCGGAACCCGCCATGATCGCGATCGCCCGCGAGCGTTTGCCGGACGTTCCGCTGCACGTTGCGCGCATGCAGGATTTCACCGTCGAAGGACGCTTTGCCATCGTGCAATGCTTGTTCAGCTCAATCGGCTACGTCGCGGACGAGAACGAACTTCAAGCCACCATCGCCCGGTTTGCCGGCGTCGTCGAACGCGGCGGCGTGCTGGTCGTCGAACCGTGGTTTTCGCCGTCCGATTGGCGCGAGGATCGCGTCGACGCGGTGTTCGTCGATCAGCCCGACCTTAAGATCGCGCGGCTCGGCCGGCCCGAGCGCTACGGCACGACGTCGGTGTTGCGCTACGAATTCTTGGTGGCCGAACCCAGCGGCATCTCGGCTTTCAGCGAAACTCACGCGCTCCAACTTTTTACCGAAGCGCAATATCGCACGGCCTTCGAGGCGGCCGGGCTCGAGGTGCGTAACGAACGCTCCGACCTTTTTGCCCGCGGCCTGTTCATCGGGCGCAAGTGACGCCGCACGCAACGTCGCGCTCGATCTGACCGAAACTCAGAGATTGCGCGGCGAGCCGGTGTCGGGCGGCGCGGCCGCGCCCCCCGGCGATATCAGCAGCGGCGCTTTCGTTGCCGCACGCGAATCCAATCCGCTGCTCGGCGTCAACGCAGCCGAGTCTTTGAACGGCACCAACAGCTCGCCCGACGCCCGCGCGGTTGGCGTCGCGGGCGTCGCCGTCGGCGCCGCGACGGGCGTTGCCCGGTGCCGACGCAGCGCCCGGCCCGCCAGGGGTGCGGGGGCTATCACGAGCGGCACGGCCGGTTTGAGCGCGGGCAGCGGCGCGGACGCCGACCGGCTCACCGCCGGCGATGGTGTGAAGCTCGGGGCGGCCGCGGCAGACGCGTGAAGCTGCTGCCCGGCAGCGGGAGCAGGGATCGGCTTCGCGGCAGCGTTGGCGGAATGCGGGTTGTGCGGTTTGGGGCAGGGCGACGGTACGCGCGCCGGGGCCGGCAACGCCAACGCACCGCCGGCGGCCGCGGGCGTCGATCCGGCCACGCTGGCGGCGGCGGTTGACTCAAACCTCGCCGTGATCCGGTTCGTGCCGTAGTCGATCGCGATACAGCCAACGCAGAAGCCCACGAAACCGACAATGAACGCGCGCGGCCCATCGAACGAAGCGCCGTCGTCGCGGGCGAAACCTTCTCTCACCGCGCCGGACTACAGGTGGCGAATCGAAGCGCGGTGTTCGACCAGCGCGTGCCGCTCGGTTGTGGCGGCGAGCACGAGGTCGATGTCCGGGTCGATGTTGTCGATGACGTAGGTGGAACCAACGACGCGGAAATTCTCCGGCCGGGTCGCACCGTTGGTGGCGATGCTGAACACTTGCGGCAATTCCAACGGCAGCGATTTCCACTGGATGAAAGTGCGCGAGCCGTCATTGAACACTTTGTCGGGGATGAGCGTTGGTTCGCCCGTGACCTTGTACTTGGTGTCGACGCGATCCATGCCGACCGCCGGTTGGGCGTTGAGGATGTTCTCGATCGACGCACGCTCGTGGTCCGCGATCGCGGCTTTGGCGGCGGCTTCGTCATCGACGTAGGCGAAGCTGATGTGCGGGTGTTGCGCGTCTTTGGCCGACCGCAGCGTGATGTCGTACAATCGCTTCGTCGTCGTGACGATTAAGTTCGTTTCGAGATCGGGCTGCGTCGGCTTGACGAAAATGTGCGGCGTCGTCCCGCCCGGACCGCTTTTGCCGCCGGCGATGACCCACCGCGACGCGTCGCCGATCGCCATGTTCAAAACGCTCTCGCCGCTGTCGAGCTCGATGTCGCAAACATATTGCGGTTTGCAGATCAGCTCCGGCATCGGCCGCCGCCCGTACGCGTAACGTACGCTGCCGTCCGGAAGAATCGCCTTGTCAGACGACGCGGCCGACGCCGCAAAGCCCGCGCCGCCAACGGTCATCACGGCCGCGGCTGCGAGCGCCGACAGGGATCGTACGAGAAACATGGTGACTGACATTCTCCTAAACTTCTTCTTTGCGCGTGAAACTGCACGCGAAAGTTGTTCCCTCTTGCTTACCATTCGCGCCAAACATCGACACCCGTCAAACGTCCCAACGCGGACCTTCCGCTTGCGTTGTATGGGCCCAACCGCATCGAACCATGGCTACCGCGGCGGCGCTGCCGCGGACGCGTCGCGAGCGGCTTGGGATCCGACGAAGAGCGTTCCCGATCGCGGTTCCAGCGAGCCGCGCGCGTTTAACGACGTCGACGCCGCGATCGGCACCAGCAATGCGCGCGAGGGCGATTCCGCGTCGACGTGGTGCACTCCGGCCGCACGCCTTTCGGGCGCCGGAACATCACGGCGCGCGTGGGCCGCACGCGACGTCGCGCGATGCGGCGCGACGGCAGCCGCGGACGGGAGAACGCCTTTGGCGCCCGCCATCGGCGGTGACTGCGCACGCCCGAGCGCCCGCACTCCGGACGCATCAGAGCGGGCAGCGACGGGGTTGGGACCTCGGTGGGCGGCGGCAGGCCGTCGCGCGAAGGCCGGACGGGCGGGAGGTCTGGCCGGCGCTGCGGACCCGTGCGGTGCGGCAACGGCCGAGGTCGAGACTGCCGCCCGATTCGTCACGGCGGTGATCGATGGCGGACGAGCTGCGCCGAGCGGCGCCCCGCGAGGGCGTGCCGCATTCGGGACCGACACGCTCGCTGCGGAACTGCGGCTTGACGGGACCGGCGCAGCGACGCTTAGCGGCGACTCGATCGATTCGGCGAAACGCGACGCGCCGAAAACAATGGCCGCGAACACGGCGCAAACGGCCGCAAAACAGAGGACGAACGAGCGCGGTCCGATATAGGTGACGCCGAGCTCGCGTTCGAGTTCTTGAGGCATTCCAGATCCTAAAGCGGCACCGGCGCCGCCGACACGTGACGCGAGCGATATTTCGAGGCGGCTGTCGCGTTTGACCCCTTACATGTGCCGGATCGACGCGCGACGCTCGGAGCGGCCGTGCTTGTCCTTTCTGCCCGCGAGCACGAGGTCGTAGTTCGGATTCACGCCGTCGATGATGTACGACGCGCCGACGACGCGAAAGTTGACCGGCTGCGGCAGACCGTCTTTGGCGATCGCGACGACCGCCGGAAGTTCGCTGGGCAGCGCTTTCCAGATCACGAACGTGCGCACCCCGTCATTAAACACTTTGTCGGGCACCAAGAGCGGTTCGCCGGCGACTTTATATTTTGCGTCCGCCCGCTCGGCGCCGACCGCCGGCGCTCCGGACAAGACCAGTGCGATATCCGCCCGTTCGCGCTCGGCGATCGCCGCCTTGCGCGCCGCGTCTTCGTCGGCGTAAAAAAAGCTCATGCGCGAGGGTCCGGCGTCGACGGTTGAACGGAGCGTCAGGTCGTAAACGTGCTTCGTCGTCGTGATGACCAAGTTGGTGTCGATCGACGTCTGGGTCGGCTTGACGAACACGTGCGGGATCCCGCCCGGACCACTTTCGCCCGATGCGATCACCCAGCGCGCCGCGTCGCCGACGGCCATGTTGAGCACTTTCTCACCGCCGTCGAGCGCGATGTCGCAGACGAAGCCCGGTTTGCATTCGAGAACCGGCACCGGCAGGCGGCCGTAAGAGTAGCGAACGGTGCCATCGGGCAGCACGACGCGAGGAGAACTCGCCGCGCTCGCCGCACCGCCGCCGGCGAGCACGATCGCTGCTGCGAACGCCGGCAGCACGCGTGATAGATTCATCTGTCGCATCGCTTTAAAAAGATCTCCCAAAGACAGCATCGGTGTTGGCACTCTGCGCTGCCGTTCATTATGACGCCCGGCGGCAGCCGCTAAACCCGCAAACGTCCCGTGCCGCCCGTAGGTCCATTTCACCGCGGGCCCTAGCGTCCGCGCCCGTGGGACAATGGGCACGATTAGTGCCGAAGCGAGCAGCTCGCGGTCTAGGCTTGTCGCGGTGCGGCGATGACGGCGACGACGGTTTCGGGAGCGCAGCCCGCGAGTTCGTCGCGGGCGAGCGCGACGGCTTGCGCGGCATCGGCGACGCCGCCCAAATCGGCGATGCGCGACGCGTACGCGATGCGGATGTCGGGCAGCGCGCGGCCGACGTCACCGAAGCGCGTGAAGCGATCGAATGCCCCCCGCAGGCATGCGTCGACGTCGCCGGCCGTCGATTGCAAGGTGTGGCCGTTAGGGATGAACGCCCGCACGACAGCGCGTTCATCCACGATGCACAATGCTGGTTCGGAACGACCGCGAACACCACGATAGATCGCGAAGCTGCCGGCACGCTGCGGGGCTTCGGGGCCGACCGTACCCAGATAGCGCGCCGCGGCGCAACGCCGTTCGGATTCATCGACCACGGTGCGCGTGGCCGCACCCTCGACGAGGGCGGTCGCGCCCGAAGCGGCCGCGCGCACGCGATTACTCGTGCGGTCGATATCGACCGTCACCTCGATTCCGTCCGGCGCGGCGCCCGCCGCAACCGCCGCATCGATCGCTTCACGGCGAATGCGCGACAGATCGGCCGGCGTCGGATCGACGATCGTCCGCTCGACGACGTCGCGCACGAGTGCCAGCGCCACGCCCAGCGGCGAGATGACTTCGGCATGCCGGGCGAGCCGGAAGTCGTAGCCGAGTTTGCGCGCGGCGAACGGCACCAGCGCCGCGGCTCCGCCGCCGCCGCCGACGATCGCAACCTGGCCGCGTTCCAAACCATAGTCCGCGCACAGCTCATCGATTGCCCGGCGCAGCTTTTCGGTCGCGCGTTCGAGCACGTCGGTGGCGAGCGCATCGCCGCTGACGCCGAGCGCCGCTCCGATCCGCTCGAAAGCCAGCGCCGCCGCCGCGCGGTCGCCGCGCGCGAACGCGCCGTCGGGCACGATGCCCAGCGCGTTCGCGGCGCACGTCGGCGTGATTGCGATCCGCGATCCGTCAGCCGCGGCGAACGCGGCGATGCCGTCTGCGGCCTCGACGCGTGCGCCCGCGATGAGCGCGCCGTCCGAGAACGCCGCATAGCGCAGACCGGCGATATGCGCCGACCGTGGCCCGATATCGGCGACGCGGCCGGCTGCGATGCGCACCAGCGAGCCGCCGGCGATCGCCAGCGTGCGCACGTCGAGCGTACGCAGCAAGGTCCGGTACCCGCCGATGCGGGCCGGTCGCATTTGCGGCTGTCCACGTTTGATCACCGAACAATCAGCGCTGGTTCCACCGACCTCGATGAAGATGCCGTCGGTCACGTTTTCGACGAAGAGCGCGCCCGCGATCCCGGCGGCGGGTCCCGACAGCAGGGTGAGAATCGGCCGCCGCTCGACTTCGGCGACGTCCATGACGCCGCCGTCGCTGCGCATGATCATCAGCGGCGCGCGAATTCCGCCGGCCTCGACCGCGGCTTTGGTGACGCGCGAGGTGCGCAGCATGCGCGGCAAGATCGCGGCGTTGATCGCCGCGGTGCGCGTGCGCGCGCGCAAGCCGTACATCGTGGACACTTCGGCGCCCGACGTCGCGGCGATGCCGGCGGCGCGCGCCGCATCGACGATCCGCGTTTCGGCCGCCGGGCGATCAACGGCAAACGCCGACGACGCGGCGACCGCTTCAACGCCGTCGCCGGCCATCGTTCGGACGAGCGCCGCCGGATCGCCGCCGCGCCGCGCGTGGTAGAAGCGCGGTGCGAAGCGGCCCGCGTTTCCGAGCGAGAGCGGCGCAAAATGCATCGACCAGCGCTCGAACGGACCGCCGATGCAAACGATACCGACGCGTGCCAGGTCGCCCTCGAGCAGCGCGTTCGTCGCTTGGGTCGTCGAATGCGCGATGAACGCGATCGAATCGGGTGCGATCGCGTGCTCGCGCAACAGGCGGTCGAGGCCGTTCGCGATTCCCGCGGCGACCCCGTCGGCATGATCGTGGGTCGTCGGGACTTTGATCGATGCGATCAGCTCGCGGGAGGCGGCATCGACGGCGACGACGTCGGTGAACGTCCCGCCGACGTCGATGCCGACGCGAATCTTCACGCGGCTGATCGCCGCACGACCACCTACGCCGACAGTGCCGAGGCGAGTTCGTCGTAGAGATACGTCATCGTTTCGATTCCGCCGTAAAATTGATGCAAGCTGAACTTTTCGTTCGGCGCGTGAATCGCGTCGTCGGGCAACCCGACGCCGATGAGCACTTGCGGCAAGTTCAGGATGCGGTCGAACGACGATACCGGACCGATCGTGCCGCCGGTGCCGATGAACACCGGCGGTTTGCCGAAGCCGCGTTCCATCGCCCGCGCCGCGGCCGCGACGGCCGGATGATCGCGTGACGTTTCGACCGCGCGCACGTCGCCCTCGGCGTGAATCTCGACCCGCACTCCGCGCGGAACGTGCGCCTCGATGAACGATTGCACCGCGGTCTTGACGGCGGCGGGTTCCTGTCCAGGAACTAGACGCGCGGAGATCTTCGCGGTCGCGAAGCTCGGTACGATCGTCTTGGCGCCGGGACCCTGATACCCGCCATACATGCCGTTGATTTCGAGCGTCGGGCGCAGCCACATCCGCTCGAGCGGACTGCGCTGCGCTTCGCCCGTCAGTTCGGGCACCCCGAGCGCCGCGGCTTCATTTACGGCGTCAAACGGCAGCGCGGCGAGCGCGGCTCGTTCGGCGGCGTTCGGCTCGCGCACACCATCGTAGAAGCCAGGCACGGCAACGCGTCCGTGCGGATCTTTGAGCCCGGCGATGATTTGCGCGAGCGCTTCGAGCGGGTTCTTCACGACGCCGCCATAGTAGCCCGAATGCACATCGCTGGCGGGACCGCGGACAGTCACTTCCCAATGCACGAGGCCGCGCAGCGAGACCGTTAGCGACGGAACATCCTCGGCGAACACCGCGGTGTCGGAGATGACGGCGACGTCGCAGGCCAAACGCTCGCGGTTGCGCGCGAGAAACGCCTCGAAGCTGGGCGAGCCGATCTCTTCCTCGCCTTCGATGAGGACCTTGACGTTGAGCGGCAAGCGGCCGTTGATTGTCAAGTGCGCTTCGATCGCGGCCAAGTGCATGAGCACCTGGCCCTTGTCGTCGACCGCACCGCGTCCGAACACGCTGCCGTCGCGCACCGTCGCCTCGAACGGCGGCGTCGTCCACAGCTCGAACGGATCGGCCGGCTGCACGTCGTGGTGCCCGTAGATTAAAATCGTCGGCGCACCCGGCGCGCGCAGCCATGAACCGTAGGCGACCGGCAACCCGTCGGTTTCGAGAACTTCGGCTTCGGTCAGTCCGGCGGCGCGCATTCGCGCGACCACCGCTTGGGCCGAGCGCCGCACATCGGCATGATGCGCCGGGTTCGCGGAGATCGAGGGGTTGGCGATCCACACTTTGAGCTCATCGAGATAGCGCTCGCGATTGGCGCGGACGAATTCGACGAGGGCGCCGGCATGCGGGGCGATCATGGCGTCCCCTTCGCTTCCCGCGCGCCATTTCCGCCGCACCGGCGCGGCGGTGGGTTCCGCCGGCGAACGTCAAGCGCTCCGGGTGGGCCGGCAAAAATCGCCGCGAACGCCGGGGCGGGTCGCACGCGGTTGGGCGTTCAACGATGATCGCCCGATTCGAGGCCGACCGCCATGGCCTTACATCTTGAACTCCTTTAACTCCGAGGGTAAAGATCATTTTGGGGGATACCGAAGGCATCGCCGATGTTTTCTGGCAGCCCCGCGTTGAACGCTTCGGCTGCGAATGACGCGTCTTGAAAAGACGAGTTCTCGAATCTGCGCCACTGATGAGAAACGGTTCGGCCGTAAGAATCGTGTCGCACACACCTTAGACGGCCGATTGGATCGTGTAGCCGCCCCTTTTAACCGTGCCGAACTGCATGCGCTCTGCGAATGTACCGGACTGCGGCGGCGCCCCGCTAACGCGAAATCTCCGCTGAACACCTTCGAGGCACGGATTCGCAGCATAGCAGTAGCCGCGCTCGTCTCCGATCACGGAATCAACTTCATAGAGAACCCCTCGATGAAGTTTCCCCATTGATGAACACTACATGAATCCGAGTTTCGGTCCCGCGGCCATAATACTCATTTAGCCTTTTCATAAGATCGTCTTAATGCTAGCCCCTCCACGCTAGCGCTATGAAGTTACATCTGCGCTACCTTGCGGCGCTTTTTGCTATGGGACTCGTCTTGATTTGCGCTATATCCGTTCGCGCGCAAACGGCGTCGACATCGATTACGGGCACGATCGTCGCGCAAGAAAGCGGTTTGGGCATCTCGGGCGCGACCGTCGAACTGTACCGCGGAGCGGTTGTCGCGGCGACGACGACGACCAACGACGCCGGAGCCTTCATGTTCCCCGACATCGCGCCCGGCGAGTACCGCGTGACGATTCGCGCCAGCGGATACACGCCGACGCGGATTGACAGTATCGTCGTCGTCAAAGGCACGGCGACCGCGGTTCGCACGCCGCTTCGGCGCGCCCAAACCGCCGGTTCCGGCGGCTACACCGAGATCGGTCGGACCAATGCGACGAGCCGCGCGAGTTCGCTGGCCTCGACGTCGACCATTCAATATAACATCGATCCGATTCAAATCCAGAACCAGGGTTTCTTCAAAGCGGCCGACGCGATTGCCCAGCTTCCGGGTGTCAACCTCACGGGCGGTCCGCACACCGTCGGCGACGATACGTCGATCGATATTCGCGGCCTGGGCGCGGGCGAAGTCCGGCCGCTCATCGACGGTCATCCGATCGGCCCGCTCGGCATCGACAGTGCCGATTATTTNNGGCGGGACCATCGATCTCCAGACGCTTTCGGCGACCTCGCGCTCGCACGGTGCGGTACTCCAGTCGTTCGGCAACGACGGGACGGCGGAGACGCTGGTGAAGACGACCGGTTCGATCGGCCGGTTCGGTTACTCGTTTGGCCACGACGTGCAGGGCACGTACGGCCCGCTGGCGCCGGGTCTGGTGTTCCAAAGCTTTCGCCCGAACAATAATGCGAACCTCAACAACAACGGTACGTGTCTTGGAAGCGGCACTCAGCCCGACATCACGAGTTGCAATACCGCGCTGAACACCTACTCGGTCAGCGGCAATTTCAAGGTGCTCAACGATCTCGCGAAGCTGCGCTATAATTTCACGCCGTCCACGGCGCTGACGTTGACCGCGTACGACAGCAATACGCACGCCGACAGTACCGGGAACGGCGACAATGACTATTACCCGTACCAGACGCGTCTAGCAGCGATTCAGAGTACTCCAACGAATTGCCCGGGTGGCTACCTGGCCGTCACCAACGCCAACCCGAACGCGTGCTTGACCGCGCAGCAACTCGCCGCGGCGACATCCGGTCCCGACGGCGGCGGCGAGGACCGCAACCGCGGCACGAGTCTGCAGGACTTCGCTGGGCGCGTGACCTCGCAAATCGGACTCAATGCCCTGTCGTTCAGCGCCTTCAGCGATTATTACAACTTCCATAAAAACTCGGATGCGGCAGCGGGCCTCGACCCGACCGGCACGTTCTTAACCGGTACGGGGACATATCAAGACAATTACCTCACTCACGGCTTTCTGGCCACGGATGACATCGCAACGGAAAAGAACGACGTCGGCTTCGGCTACTTCGTCGAACACCAGCAGACGTCGGGCGACAACCGCGCGTACGACTCGAAGACGAACACCGTGTCGTTTACGCCGCAGGCGACGCTGGGCGAGGGGGACTACAGCTTCTTCCTGCGCGACAACTACACGTTCACCGACCGGATCTCGACGTTCCTCAACGTTTGGGACCGGCGCAGCAGCGTCACGCAACACACAACGCTCGATCCGCGCGTTTCGCTCGTCCTGAAGCCGACGGCACACGACGTCGTCCGGCTCACGGCGGGGCAAGCCGATGGCGATCCGTCGATCACTACCGTTGATGGGGCCCTGCTCTCGAAATTCTCGAATCCCAATAGCTTGAATGCGTCCTGCAATCCCGTCGTGCCCAACGTCGTCGCGTCGGGCGGCAATCCGGCTCTGAAGCCGGAACGGTCGTCGGATCTCGAGGCTGCGTACGGTCACCGCTTCTGGTCCGATACATCGGTCAATGTCGTGGCCTACCTTTCGAGCGTGAAAGACCAGATTTTCGCGGGAGCGTTTCCGATCACGCCGATCGCGCTCGCCAACCCCAATATCGCCGGGGCCTTGGGCGCATACGCCACCAAAATCAATACGGCGTGCGGAACCGCGTTCACGGCTGCCGATATCTCGCCGCGGCTCGGATTGTCGGGCTATTTCAACGCCCAGTCCGCGCTGTACCGCGGGATCGAGGCGGCTGGCCGTATCCGCCTTGCGCCGTGGATCCGCGTCGACTTCAGCTACGACATCCAGTCCTCGCAACAATTCGGCGAACCGGCCAACGTGCTCATCAACAACCCGTGGATCCTTGACGGCGGCCAAATCTACAGCATCCCGCTGCACAAGTTCAACGTCGGTGCGGACTACGCGGGGCTGCGCGGTTACGAGGCCCAGCTTCAGCTCTACTACATCGGCAACAACAACACCTTAAACCGGCCGGCATACACGTACTACAACGGCTTCCTCTCGAAATCGATCGGCCGGAATTTGTCGCTGACGTTCAGCGCCTACAACCTATTCAACCAGAACGCACAGAGCTACGGCTACTTCGGCGAACAGTTGGCCGCCCCGACGAATCGTCAGTACACTGGTGATGCCTCCGCGATCGGTCAAGTGGTGGGCATCGGCGCAATGACCCAGGACGAGCTCTTTGGCTTACAGCCGCGGCTGCTCTCGATTCAAGTCAACGCGCGGATTTAGTCGCTGCCGGCCGGTACGGCGCGCAGCGGGCGAGCGCGGTCCAGCAACGGGAAGGTCATTGTCACTTGCGCTCCGCCCGCCGCGGGATTGTCGATCGTGATTTCACCGCCGCAGCGACGGACGATCGCGTGCGCGATAGCGAGGCCAAGCCCGCTGCCGCTGCGGCCGCGCGCGCCGTCATCGCGCCAAAAGCGGTCGAGTGCGTGCGCGAGCGCCGCATCGGTAAAGCCCGGCCCTTCGTCGCGCACACACAAGCGCGCCTGGCTCGCCGCGGAAATGACGCTGAGGTGGATCGAGCGCTCGGCCGGCGTAAACTTCACCGCATTGTGCAAAGTCGCGAGCACGGCGCGACCCACCAGACTCGTGTCGCCGAGGATGCGAACGTCGGGCGCGAGGTCGGCGTCGATTTTCACATTCCTCGCTCGGGCAAAGGGTTCGATCTCCGCCGCCGACGCCTCCACGATCAGATTGAGATCGAACGGGCGAAGATCCGCGTCGCCGGAATCGCTGCGCGCAGTCGCGAGCAAGGCGTCGATAAGATGCTCGAGCTGATCGGCATCCGCGGCGATCTCGCGCAGGGCCGATTGGTATTCGGCGTTCGTTCGCTCGCGCCGCAGCGCCAAGTCGACTTCGGCGCGTAGCGTCGAAAGCGGAGCGCGCAGATCGTGCGAAGCGTCGGCCGTGAACTGGCGTTGGCGCTCGAAGGCCGCTTGGAGTCGATCGAGCATTCGATCGAACGTGGCGGCGAGCAGCCCCAATTCATCTTCATGGGGTTGCGGTCCGACGCGCAGGCTAAGGTCGTTCGCCGCGATCTCCGCGACAATCGCCGTGATCCGCGTGAGCGGAAGCAATCCGCGCTTGGCGATTTGCGCGCCGGCCCAGTAACCGACGAACAAAACCAGACAGCCGAAACCGCTCAGCACGAGGACGAGCGGCGTTTCGACGTCGTGCACGATCTGCATCGATTGCCAGACGATGATGCGGTTGTTCACCTCGGGTCTTCGACGCCGCTCGACGATGACGCGCAGTTCGCGGCCGTCGCTTGCCGCAGTGAACGGGCGGCCGATGCGCGCGGTGCGGAGTGCGGCGATAACCCAAGGCGGAATGTCCGGTGTCGTGCCTAACACCATCCCGCCCGCGGCATCCAACACCAGGGCACCCCCGGCGTCGGCGGTGACCGCGGCGAACTGTTGGCGATCCTCGCGATCGATCTCGTCGCGATCGTCGCCCGCGATGGCGGTCACCGCTTGCGCGACGGTCGTCAACCGGCCGTCAATCGATGCTCGCAGTACGCGACTGACGACGACGACCGCGCCGACCGCGATCGCGATGTATGCCAGCACGAGTGCAAGCGCGAACGACACCGCCAGCCGATTGCGTAACGACATACCTGTCCTCACGTGCGCGGCGCCTCGAGCCGGTAACCGGCGCCCCGCAACGTGTGCAGCAACCGGACTTCGCCGGCAGCTTCGAGCTTGGCGCGCAGCCGGCGCACGTAGACGTCGACGATGTTCGAGGTATTCGCATTGTCGATCGTCCACAGCGTATCTTCGATCATCGCGCGCGTCATGACCCGGCCCGCGTGCCGCATAAAATATTCGAGAAAAGCCCCTTCGCGCGCGGTGAGCTCGATCTCGCGCGCGCCGCGCTTGGCGCGCCGCGTCTGCACGTCGAAGGTGAGATCGGCGACCGTCAGCAGCTGGTTGTTCAACGGCGCCGTCCGGCGCGCGATCGAGCGCAGGCGTGCTTCGAGCTCGCCGAACACGAACGGTTTGCGCAGGTAGTCATCCGCGCCCGCGTTGAGGCCCGCGATCGTGTCCTCGGGTGCATCGCGGGCCGTTAAAAACAGGATGGGTGTGTTGTTCCCTTCGCCGCGAAGCCGACGGACGAGGGCAAAGCCGTCGAGTTCCGGCATCATCACGTCGAGGACGATGGCGTCGTAAGCGCGCTCCGTCGCGAAGATCAGGCCGGCACTCCCGCCCAGCGCGCAGTCGACCACGTGCCCAGACTCGCCTAAACCACGCCGTACCAAGCCCGCCAGGCGCTCGTCGTCATCGACGAAGAGGATGCGCATCGTTCATCGTCACGTCATGTTCGGGTGGCATGGTAGCGGTGTTCGTGAACATAGCAGAACTCGTCCTCGGTCGCGCCAAGGTCATTCTTTTCGTCGTGCTCGTGCTGGCGGCGCTCGGTGTGCGTTCCTATCTGATCGCACCGCAGAGTATCTTCCCGGCGATGTCCTTCGCGCGCATCGACGTCGTCGCGGACGCCGGAGATTTGCCGCCGGATCGGGTTCGGATCGCCGTTACGCGGCCATTGGAAACGGCGTTCGGAACGCTGCCGGCGGCGACCCGTGTCCGCGCGACGTCCACCCAAGGGTCGGCCGAGATCCTCATCGATTTCGATACCCACAGCGATCCGCGCGAGGACCTGCAATACGTTCGGAGCGTCATCTCAGCGATTGCGCCGACCCTGCCGGAGGCCAAGGGCATCGAGGCGGTGATCGTCAACCCGAACGCCGAGCCGGCTCTTTCGTACGGGCTAACCTCGCGCGTCCTGTCGCAAGCGGCGCTGAACAGCTTCGTGACGACGCGCATCGTGCCCGCGTTCGCCGGCACGCCGGGCCTGGGGCGCACGTCGGTCGTCGGCGGCCCGCCGATTGAATACCGCGTCGAACTCGCGCCGGCGGCGCTCGCCGCCGTCGGGTTGTCCGCGGCCGACGCGGCCGCGGCGATCGGCACGGCGAGCACCGTGCAATCCGCCGGCACGGCTGTCCGCTACCATCAGCGTTACGTTCTGCTCATCGACTCGTCGATCCACGATGTGCGCACTCTTGGGGCGATCGGAATTCCGCTCAAAGGCGGCGGTACGGTCCCGCTGGGCATGCTCGGCACCGTCCGGCTCGGGGTCGGCCCCGCGGTCGCTGCGGCGGCCGTGAACGGCGTGCACGCCGTGGTGCTCAACGCTTTCCCGCTCGCCGGGGCCGACGTCGTGAGTCTCGCGAACGCCTTCGAGGCCCGGCTAGCGGCGGTTCGCGGTGCCTTGCCCGCCGATGTCGAGATCGTCAAGTATTGGGATCAAACGCGCCTCATCGTCGATTCGCAGCGATCGTTGCGAGACGCGATATTCCTGGGCGCCGTGCTAGCCGTCGTGGTCATCTATCTGTTCTTGCGCAGCGTTCGGATGACGCTGGTGGCCGCCGCGATCATCCCGCTCGCGTTAGCGATCGCCATCCTCGTCCTCGAACAGTCGGGGCAATCACTCAACCTCATGAGCGTGGGCGGATTGGCGATTGCCGTTGGACTCATCATCGATGACGCAATCGTCGTGATCGAAGCGATCGCGCGTCGACGCGCGGAGTATCCCAACGAATCGCACGCGGCCGCGATCGCGACGGCGGTCGGTCACATCGCCGGCGCGATGGCAGCCTCGACTTTGACGACCGTCGTTGTTTTCATTCCGTTGGGCTTACTTTCGGGCGTGGCGGGCTTTTTTTTTCGCGCCCTCGCTTTCACCTTGGCGGTGTCACTGCTCGTCTCACTCGGCCTGGCGGTTGGTGTCGCCCCGATCCTCGCGCATGCGTTCCTGAAGGGCGCGCCGCCGCCGGCGGAGCGCGCGGATCGCTTGCGTGAGTTCTACGAACCGATTCTGCGCTGGGCGCTGGGGCATCGGCGCGCGGTGTACGCCGCCGGCGGTGTCGTGCTCGTCGTAACGTTCGTCTTGTTGGTCCAATTGCCGAACGACTTTTTGCCCAAGCTCGATGAAGGCGAATTCGAGATCAAATACACGCTGCCGGCCGGCGCCACGCTGGCCGACAGCGATGCTGCGGCAGGCAAACTGGATCGGCTTGTCTTGGGCGACCCGGACGTGCTGTCCGTCGGCCGGCTCAGCGGGGTCGATACCAACGGTTTTTCGCCGACCCAGCCGAACACGGGGACGCTGCGCGTCGCTTTGCGCACGGGCGCGCGCGCCGGATACGACGCGATCTCCGATCGCTTGCGCAATGCGCTCGGCGCTGCCGTGCCGGCCGCGAATCTCGACTTCCATCAGCTCTTGGAGGACCAAATCAACGATCTGTCCGGGACGCCGCAGCCCATCGAGGTGACGATCAGCGGACCGGATCAAGCCAAACTGCTCGACGTTGCCGACAAGACGACCGATGCCATCGCGAAGGTGCGCGGTGTCGTCGACAGCTTCGACGGGATCGTTTACGACGATCCCGCGGTGCGCATCGCCCCGCAAAGCGCGCGACTCGACGCGCTCGGCATCAGCGCCGCCGATTTGGGCGACGCGGTTGGCGCGCGCACGCAAGGGACCGCCGCCGCGCAGATCCCGGGCGAGAGTGCGACGATTCCCGTGATCGTGCGCGTTGCCGGCGCATTCGGCGCGAGCGGGATCGGCGGTTCGACGCTCTTCACCAAGAACGGTCCGGCGCCGCTGGGCGCTTTTGCGCGGATCGACGAGCCGCCGCGCGCCAGCGACATCAACGAGGAGAACGGCCGGCTCATCGACCGGGTGACGGCAAACATCAGGGATGCGTCGCTGTCGGACGTGATCGGCGGCGTAAAAACAGCGCTCGCCGGGTCGGGGCTTCCGCCGGGATACGCAGCGGCGATCGGCGGCGCGTACGAGACGCAGCAAGCGTCCTTCCGCGAGTTCGGCGCCGTCATCGGCATCGCGGTCGCGCTGGTGTTCGGCGTGATGCTCGCGACCTTCGGCTCGTTTCGTCTGCCGCTCGTCATCTTATGCGCCATTCCGCTCGCGCTCGTCGGGGTCGCCGCGGCGCTTTTCGTCACGCGGACCCCGTTCAACGTGTCGTCGTTCATGGGGTTGCTCTTACTCGTCGGCATCGTCGTGAAGAACGGGATTCTGCTCATCGATGTTGCGAATCGCCGGCGGGCGGCGGGGGACGACGTGACGCGGGCGTTGCTGACGGCGGGTTCGACGCGCGTGCGGCCGATCGTGATGACGACGCTGGCCGCGATCGGGGGCTTGTTTCCGCTGGCGCTAGGTTTGGGTGCGGGGGCCGAGATGGAACGTCCACTCGCCGTCGCCGTGATCGGCGGATTGTCGACCGCGACGATTTTTACGCTGGTCCTCATCCCGGTGCTGTATGCGACGTTCTCGGGCGCTTTCGCGCGCCGCCGGGCGCTGCGCGCGGGAACCGTGGCGCTGCTGCTCGCGATTCTGTCGGGCGCGCCGCGCACCGCGAGCGCGCAAGAGGTTCCGCCGGGGGCCCTCACCACGTTGCGGTTCGCGCAAGTCGATTTGGCAGCGGCGCAGCAGCTCGCGGTCGTCGCATCGCCGGACGTTCGTAGCGCGCGCGCCGCACTTGACGGCGCGCGCGCCGGGCTTGCGCAAGCGCGTTCGACCAACGGCTTTGCCTTGGTCGGCAGTTATGTCGAAGCGCCCCAGGGCGCTCCCGGCGGCGCGATCGCTCAGCGATCGACGCAGTATGGGGGGCAAGTCGCGCTGGGCGATCTCGCCGCATTGGCGCCGCTGATCGGCGCGGCCGCCGCTGCCGTTCGCGCGGCCCAAAGCGACGAACTCGCCGCCGAACGCACCGAGCGCATCAAAGCAATCACTCTGTATTACGGCGCGCTCAAAGCGCGCGCCGTTCGGGGCGCGCGCGCCGACGCGATCGGCTCCGCGCAGCGGCAACTGGGCGCCGCGCAGGCGCGTTACGCCGCTGGGGAGGCACCGCGGCTGGACGTCGTGCGGGCCCAAGTCGCCCTCGCTCGCGCCCAGGCCGATCTCGCGACCGCCAACGCCGACGACGGTTCGGCCACCGATGCGCTGGCTCATGAGGTCGACCGTTCGATGGCGGCCTTCGCGGCGACGGCCGCCGCGGCGGTGCCGGCCCCAGCTCCGGTTCCGTCCCCGGACGTCGCGGTTGACTTGGCGCTTGCGCGGCGCGCCGAGGTGCGTTCGGCGGATTCGAACGTTCGCGCCTCCGCTGCCGGCGTCGCTGCCGCGCGCGGCGGCGCGTTCCCGGCGGTGACGCTCGGCGCGGGCTACGCGCGCGGCATCGATTCCGGCTTTCCCGTAAAGGGTCCAACGCTGTCCGCGCTGGTGTCGGTCCCCCTCGGCGGCAGCGTTGCGGCCCGGGTGCACGCCCAAGCGGCGCTGCTGGATGCCGCGCGCGCGCACCGCGACGGCGTTAGCCGCGCGGTCGCGCTCGAAGTCGCGTCCGCGGCGCGGACGGCCGCCGCGTCGATCGAAGCCGAACGCGCCGTGCTTACGGCGCTCGCCGCCGCGCGCGCCGAACTCGACGCGGCGACGCTCGGTTACGAAAACGGCGCGTCGACGAGTCTTGATCTAAGCACATCGCGTGCGACGTACGTGCAGGCCGTCGTCGATGCGCTCTCGGCCCAATACGATCGGCTCAAAGCGCAAACGGTATTGGGGCTGGAGGTTGATTCATGAACCGCCGCGCGATCGTCGGCATCTGCGCGATCGCGATTCTTGTCGCCGGCACGCTGGTCGTCCTGCGGCAGCGCAATGCAGGAACGGTTCCGGCCGCCGTTCGCGCTGCGCCGGCCGTTCCCGTCGCGCCGGCGGTGTTCGCCCGCTACGTCCTGCGCGTCCGCGCGCAAGGCCGGGTCGGCGTTCCGTCCGGCGGTGAAGCAAAACTCGCCTTTGCTACTACCGGCATCGTCGCGCGGGTCGACGTTCGCGTCGGCGCAGCGGTGCGGGCCGGGCAACCGCTGGCCGAACTCGATACGACCGGCATCGCGCTGGATGTCGCGCAGGCGCGCAACGACGCGCTCGCCGCGGCGGCGAGCTACGGCGGCGGCATGGTCGCAAGCCGCGCGTTGGCAGCTGCGCAAGCGCGCCTTGCCGCGGCGCGCGGCCGGCTGCGGTCACTCGAAAGCGGCACGGCCAGTGCCCAAAGCGACCGCGAAGCGGCGCTCGCCGCGGTCCGTCAGTCCGCGGCCAAAGTGA
This sequence comes from Candidatus Velthaea versatilis, assembly GCA_003134035.1. GTDB lineage: Bacteria > Vulcanimicrobiota > Vulcanimicrobiia > Vulcanimicrobiales > Vulcanimicrobiaceae > Velthaea > Velthaea versatilis. The sequence continues at coordinate 37,046 of PLAE01000236.1, read as the reverse complement.
GCGTCGACGGGCTTGCCGCCGACCGCGCAACCCGACTCTATGCGGGCGGCGTCACCGCGCTCAAAGACGTCGAGGCCGCGCGGGCGGAACTCCTCTTCGACCGCGCGCAGGCCGCTGCCGATCGGGCGAAATTAGCGAGCGCCGGATCGAGCATCGGCGAGGCCCTCGCGCAAGCGCGCGCCGACGTAACCCAAGGGCAGAGTGACGTGCAAGCCGCACGCGCCCAAATCAACGTGGCCGCGGCAGAGGCCGCGGCGGCCCGGGCACACTACGCGGCCGCGCAGCGAACGCTCGCGGTCGCCACGCTCGCGGCTGCCGCGGACGGCGTCGTGACCGCGATCCTCAAACATCCTGGTGAAGCCGTCGACCCGACGCAGGCCGCAATCGTCGTCGGACCCGCGCAGAGCAGCGACGTCAGCTTAACGGTTCTGGGCGCCGACGCGCGCCGCGTGCGGCCCGGCGATGCGGTGACGATGACGGCGGCCGACAGCGGGCGCGGCGGCCGCGGACGCGTGCGCGCCGTGGTGCCCATCCTCGATCCGTCGACGCAGACCACCATCGTTACCGTTACGGGCGCGCCGCCGGGTGCCGTTTCGGGTGATGCGGTCGCAGCGACGATCGACGTCGGCGAACGCTACGGTATTGTGATTCCGACGAGTGCGATCGTCGAAGATCCCGAAAACGGTTCGTCGATCGTCTTCGTCGCGGAACGCCCGGCCGGAAGTCCGGCGCGGTTCGTCCCGCGCAAAGTTACGATCCTGGACGGCGACGATCAGCGCACGTTGGTCGGCACGGGCCTCCGCGCCGGCGAGCACGTCGCTGCGCAAGGTGCCTTCGATCTGCTCGCGCCCAGCGGCGGCGGATAGCCACACCCCCTACGGCCGGACCGAAAAGCGTTGAACGTAGCCCGTGTTTGTGCCGCCCGCTTGGTCGACCATAACCGCCCACACATCGTGCGTTTTACCGTCGAAGGCGAGCGTGTGCATTCGGTACGAGCCCGCGTAGGTGCCGATTACTTTGGGCGGCGCGTCCGCGGCCAACTGGAACACGGTGAAGCCCGTACCCGCCGCGCACGCCAAACGGTGCGTTTGCGGATCAAGGTCGCATTGATCAACGTGGGCCGGCATCGTCGTCTCGAACTGCTTCTTGCCGGCCGCGTCATAGACGCTGAGGACGCCGTTGGCGCCGCCGACGACGAGTTGCTTGAACGCCGCATCAAACTGCAGCGGATGATTGCTGACGAGTTCGGGCGTCGGAATCGTCGTTGCGACATCGAGCTTGTCCGGATCGATTGTGACGACTTCGGACTTGTCGGCGATGTTCTGATATACGGTGTGCGTGGATGGATCGATCGCCAAATACTCCGGTTTGTGTCCAGGCAACTCGATGGTCGCGACCTGCTTCATCGTCGCGGCATCGATGACGAAGATTCGCGTTCCGTCATCTTCGTCGGCGTAGATGTGTTTGTTTGCTTCGTCGAAAGCGATCGCGTCGACCGGACCGGCAACCGCCACACTGCGCAGGACCTTGAACGTCGCCGGGTCGCTTTCCGAGACGCTCCGCGCGTCGCCGTTACCAGTATACACCTTGCTGCCGTCCGCGGTGTACGCAACGCCGTGCATCGGCCCGACGGCGATCTGGTGCTCGATGGCACCAGAATCCGCGTTGACGATGAGCAGCGAATTCGCCGCGGTGTGCGCGGCGTAAACGCGCCGGTGCGCGGCGTCGACCGTGACGTAGTCGAATCCGCCCGCCAGCGGAACCGGCATGGGCGGAGTCATCGGTATGAGTGGCATATCGCGCTTAGATTAGCAATCCGAAATGAATCGAAGATGAACCACCCCGTCGCGTTTGCGGCTGCTCCGCAATGCGGATCGCCGCTTAACGGGGATCGCCGCTTAAACGAGGTGAACAAAGCATTAAGATCGGCTTATCGATCCAACAACATCTTCGCGATCATCTGCCGTTCATGCAATCATGAATGATATGGCTCGTCGGCGAGCAATTCGACGCAGCGACTACGGCGAGGAACGCGCGACGCGTGACGCCTAAGAGAGCAGCACCGCAATGAAACCGATCAGTTCCGCTCTGCGCGCACTCGTTACGGCCGTCCTTTGTCTTCTTTCGGCAGTGCGAGCCGGCGCCGGGAACGCGCCCTCCGCCGCGGATGCTGAGCCGCTGCGCATGGTGATGATCTTTAGCCGTCACGGAGTACGTTCGCCAACGGATCCCGGTAAGCTCAGCGCCTATGCCGCGCGTCCTTGGCCGGCCTGGAATACGCCGCCGGGTTATCTCACGGCGCACGGTGCGGCGCTGATGACGATCGAAGGTCAGGCATACCGCCGGCGCTATGCGCAGGCGGGACTCTTGCCGGAGACGGGATGTCCGCCGGCCGGCGCGGTCTTTGTGTGGGCGGACGTCGAGCAGCGCACCAAGGCGACTGCCGACGCGTTGATTTCCGGAATCGCTCCGAGTTGCGGGATTCTCAAACACGTTGCCGACGCGACCGTCGACCCGATCTTCCATGCGCTGCCGGCACTGGGCAAAGCGGACCCGATCGCCGCGCGCGCTTCGGTTGCCGGCGCGATCGGCAATGACCCCGCCGCCCTCGTCACGGCAAACCGCGCGGCCTTTTCCGCGCTCGAATCGATTCTCGGCTGCGCGGCCGGTCAATGCCCAGCGATTACCAGCGTTCCGAGTTCTCTGTCGGCGAGCGAAAAAACCGGACTGACATCCCTGAGCGGTCCTGTCGAGCTCGGCTCAACCGCCGTTGAGGACTTCATCCTCGAGTATGCGGACGGGATGCCGATGGCCGACGTCGGGTGGGGCCGTGTCGACGCGCCGACGCTTCTGTGGCTATCGCAACTCCATATGCTCAAATACATCGTCACGACCGAGACGTCGTACACGGCAACGGCGCAGGGTTCGAATCTGCTCGCGACCCTCGGTGCAACGATCGATCAGAGCGCCGACGGCAAGCGGCGCGCGCAAACTCCGGTTCCGCCCGGCGTCCGGTTCGCCGCATTCGTCGGCCACGACACCAATCTCGAAACCCTCGCCGGCATGCTCCATGTCTCTTGGTTGATTCCGGGATATCAACCAAACGATACGCCGCCCGGCGGCGCCCTCGTGTTCGAGCTCTATGCCCCGCCATCGGGTTCGAGCGGAGCGTTCGTGCGGATCCTTTTTAGCGCGCAGACGCTCGACGAACTTCGCTCAGGCACGTCGCTCCGAAACGCGGCGCCGCTCATGGTGCCGGTTTTTCTTCCGGGATGCCCGAGCTTTGACTGCCCGCTTACGACCTTCGATTCGGTTCTGGACCGCGCTATTGACCCGCGGTTCGTGGAACACCGCTAAATGAATTCACCGCGGGGCTAATTTTCCGCCGAAGCCAGAGAATACGCATGAGGACCTCAAACCGCGACGCCGTATTTGCGCTCGGCTTCGTATTCGCTCACCTTGAGCGCTCGGCCACGAAGTTCGTGCTCGATCCGACGCTCGACGGTCACGCATGCGTGCTCGACAGTCGCGGCGAGATCGTGGCCGTGAAAGGTGAGCGGGGCCGGTCCGGCCAGCGCACAAACGATCGTGATGGTGTACGTCGGCGCGCCGCTCGCATCGGCGTAGACCTGCGCAACGTTCACACAGCCGCGCTCGCGGCGCGAATGCAGCGCCTGGGGATGATTGGTGTTCCAGGCGTCGATCGCCCCAAACACGATGCTGCGCAAGGGGGCCAACTGGTCGGTAGACATCGCGTTCATCATCATTGCTTCCTCCGTGTAAGATATCGTCAAACCAAGTTAAGTTTATGAGTGCTTCTTTCAGCTTTGCCGCATACCACGGTCCGCCAACTCGTGCAGCACGGGGCTATGGTCGCCGCGCGGATCGGTGTTCGCCCGCGCCGGCCACGCAATCAGCCGCGAAACGGAGCGCCCAGTGCGACGTGCACGGGCGGTCCGCCGATTCCGCCGCGTTCGACGTCGTAGGTGTGCGGCTGACCGTCGTAGGCGCGCAGCTCGGTCTGGTAGGTGCCGTACTCCCACCAAAACTTGCCGTCGAGTTTATCGATCACATCGCCGGTCCGTAAGCCGGCGGTGTACGCCGGGCCGCCCGGCCGCACGATCGCGCGCATATAGCCGTCGGCGGGTTTGAAGAGCGTGTAGAAATAGGTCGGCCCCGTCGCCGGATCGTAGGCCAAGCCGCGGCCGAAGAGGTTGGCGGCGAGGGCCGGCCGGTCGTGCATCCACAAGCGCAGCCGGAACAGCACGTCGAGTGCGAGCCGCGCGATGTCGTTGCCTTGCGCGTGCCATTGATCGACGCTCCAACCCGCACAGTCCTGCAGTTCGATCCCGATGTCGCGTTCGCCGCCGTCGCGTTCGACCGACACGCGGACGACCGCGGCATACGGCTTCGCCAAGCAATCGCTGGCGGCCGGATCGGTCTTCGTTGCGACGGTCCGGTAGCCGCGCCAGCCGTGCGCGATCGCCGTCCGGACTTCGTTCGCGGCGTCGTCCGCGGCGGCGTCGGCGGACATGACGGCGATCGTCGCGGCCGCCGCGGCGGGCGCCGTCAACCCGCCCAACTCCGCGGCGGCGGCCGGATGCGCGAACGCGAACGGCGCGCGGCCGAAGAGCGGTGTGCCGAAGAGCTGGGCGCCGAAGAGCGCGACCGCGATCACCGCCAGCGTTGCGACGCCGACTTGATACGGCAGCGTCAGCCGCGTGATCCGGTCGACGCCGACGCCGGTAAAGTTCGCGACCCAGACATTTTGGGTGTTGGTCGGATCGCACACGTTCTGCACTTGCACGACCGCCATCACCGCGGCGACGAGCGCGACGGGCGCGAGCACGTGCATCGTCGCGAGCACGGTGAACACGCCGATCCCGACGCCGTACACGTTGAGCGGTCCGCGATAGAGCGCGAGCGGACTCAACAGCCCGAACACGATCACGTACGCCAGCGGCGTGCGCGGCGCGACCGCGGCGATGAGCGGCGTGACGGCGGCGGCGACGGCGGGCAGCTTCGCGGCGAAGAGCAGCATGCCGATGCCGAGCATCAGGATGACCGCCGGGCCGACGTCCTCCAGACCGCGAATCCAAGCCGCCATGAGCGTCTGCACCGCATCGCGCGGACGCGTGACGAGCACGCCGAAAAGCGCGGCGAGCGCGAACGCCACCGTCGCGTCGAGGCTCAAGACTTTGAACAGCACGACCGGCAGCACCGGCGTCACGAGCGCGATGAGCGGAACGCGGCGTTTGGGTTCCGCCGCCGGCAACGCGAACGTGGCGTAATCGCGATTCGTGCGCGCGCTGACCGCCGCGTACGCCGCGATCGCCAGCACTTCGATCGCGGCCAGCACGTAGATGTACGCGCCAAACACGCTTTGATCGGCGCCGAAGATCTGGGTGTAGAACTTCCACTGCGCGAGATTGAAGATGTAGCCCAAGCCGAAGGCCATGAGAAAAAGCGTCGCGGCGGTCGCGCGCGGCACGCCGACGGTGAGCATCACGGGCAGCACGATCGTGCCGATCATGATGATGGCACCCAGACCCGTCACCGAGGTGAACAGCAGGGCGACCGCGACGCAGACGACGAGCGCGAGCACCAGCGGCCGGTCGCCGCCGAATTCGGCCGCGACGGTCACGACGGTTTCGGCGATGCCGGTCGACAGGACGACCCGGCTGAGCAGCGCGCCGAAGATCAGCGTCGCGATCGTCGGCGCGAGCAGCACCGCGCCCTTGGCGAAGATATCGCCCAGACCCGCTGGGCCGACGCCCGCGAGCGCTCCGATCGTGAGCGCCATGACGGGCACCGCCAAGAGCGCCGGCAGTTTGCGCGCGATCATCAGTGCCGCGAGCGCCGCAAACGCCGCGACGATCGCGACTCCGGTCAATTCGCGCGGTCCAGCACGCGCTCGAAGGGCGGCAGCAACCCGTCGCGCAGATAGTCTTCGCGCGCGGCGGCGTTGAACCGGTCGGCGTCGAGCGTCGCTTGCTCGGCGGCGAGCCGGTAGCGCACCGCGACGCGCGCGAGTCCCGGCGGCGTGCTCTCGTAACTCCACGCGCGGGCGTAGAGCGGTGCGATCGCCGTCATTTCGTCGCGTAATTCCCAGCACAGATAGTTTACGACGTTGAGCCCGCGATACACCGGCCCGTCAGCGTGCGCGGCGGCGTGCGCGCGCGCGTCGGCGTAATAGTCGCGCGCTTCGGTTCCGATCTCGAAGCGCCGCCCCAGCGCGTCGTAGCGCAGCGCCCCAAGGCGCATGACCTCGGCCGCGTTGCGGTGCAGCGGCGGCCCCGCGCGCGCCAAATGCGTCAGCACGTCCTCGGCCCGATTGCGGATCAGCGCGACCGCGCCGGGATCGAGCCGTCCCTGCAGCCGCGGATCGAACGGATCGCTCCAGAACAAGTAGTTCGGCGGATCGCTTTCCGGCTTCGTGTGCAAGGCATCGCGCATCGCTGCGAGCGCGTCGAGATCGGCGCCGAATCCCGCGTCGTCCGAACCGAAAAACGCCCGCGCGAACGTCGCATGCCAGCGCGCGCGGTCGACCGGCGCCGTTTGCCAGGCACTCGCCGCGGCGAACGCGACCGGCGCCCACGTCGCCTCGAAGAGCGATTCACCGTCGTCGTGCCAGACGGTGTCGAACATTCCCAGCACGTGCGCCGCCTTGCCGTCGGCCACGAATTGGGCCGCGTTGGCGTACGCCGTGTCGAGATCGGCGTAGACCTCGTTCCAGTCGTTCGCGCCGGGCGAGACCATTTGATCGAAGCCGGCCGCGGCGACCGGCGCGATGTACTTCACGAACGACGCTTCGGCGCCGTAGTGAAAGGTAACGACGACGGTGCCCTTGGGAATCAAGCTCAAGATCGTCGGATCGGCCTGAATGGCGTCGTCCCAAATCATCGGCCGCGCGCCGGTCTGGGCGACGACGGCGGCCAGCCGCGTGACGTGCGCGGCGAACACCTGCGCCGTGCGCGGCGTGCGCCCGCGGCCAAGGTCCAGCGGCTCGTCGGAACCGATGTGAAAGAACGGCACCGGCCCCGCGGCCGCGAGTTCGGCGCGCAGCAGCGGTTCGAGATAGGCGTACGTCCCGGGGTCGCTGGGCGACAGCAGATACCCGTGCGGCAATTCCGCCAGGCCGCCGAGCCGCTGGAACTTGAGCGTCTCGTGCATGTGCGCGAACGTCTGTTGCTCGGGGATCAGTGCGACGTGGAAGCGCCGCGCGTAGTCCGCCAGTTCGCGCAGCTCGCCGGCGTGCAGTGCGTTCGGAAAAGCGACATACGGATGCGCGGGGTCGAAAAAGACCTGCTCCATATACGGCGACCAGCCGTTGATCTTCAAGCCCGCCAGCGTCCGGATCCGCTCCTTGAAATAGCGCAGCGTGGGAAACGGCCCGCGCGAGATATCGTCGGACACGATGCGCCAGCGCAGCGCCGGCGCGTCGCGAATCGCCGCGCACGGCAGCCGCCAGCGCCCGCCGTCGCGCACCGGAAGCTGCGCGAGGGTCGCGAGCGCATCGAATTCGGCTTCGCCGCTTGGGGCCGCGATCCGAACCGCGGCCGGCTCGACATCGAGCCGATAGCCGGCGCCGGCACGCCGCACGTTTTGGACGTCGGCGCGCGGCGCGCGCACCGGCGCCGGGATGCCCAGCGCGCCCCAGCGTTCGCGCACGAGCGCGAGGCCCCCCGGATCGATGCCCGCGGCGAACCGCAGCGGACGGTCGAGCGCGAAGCCGCCGCCTCGGCAGCGGGTCCACGCGACGTGCAGCGGGGCCGGGACCAGCGCCGGCGGCGAGGCCGCGCGCGCCGCGCCCGGCCGCAGCAAAAAGATGATTGCGATTGCGACGCAGGCGCGAACGGCAGCCATTGGGAGCGCGCTTGCGCGTCCGCGTCAGCGAAAGCCTCTCGGGCGCCCTCAACGGGGTTGGCGCGATCCGGTCGTCGCGGGCAGGGCCGCCCCGCCGGCATCGAACGCGCTCAGATCCGGCGCGATCAACGGCCGGTGCAAACGGACGAGCAACACGGCGATCGCCGCAAGACCCGCACATGACAGAGCGAGCACCAGGACGAGCGCGTCGTGAATGCCGGCGGAGAGCGCGGACTGCAAGGCGTGCCGGTCGATCCCCGGCGCCACGCGACCGTAGAGAACGAACTCGCGCACCGTCCGGTCGATGCCGTGGCGGGCCGCCCGCGTGGCCGCGAAATAGTCGCGCGTGCGCGAGCCGACGCTGTGTTCGGCCAGCGGTCCGCTAACGTAGGTGCCGGTCAAGCGCAGCAGGTTGAGCATTGCGAGCGCGCGTCCGACGCTCCTGCGCGGGTAGGTTAACGCCACGAGCAGCAAGCCCGGCGTGACCGCGCAGCCCGATCCCAGGCCGGCGAGGAACGTCAGCGCGGCGACCTCGGCCGCCGTCGGCGGCCAGCGCGCGAGAACCAGCACCAGCGCTAGGCCGATGATGCCCAGGCCGCCCATTCCCACCACCGCGATCCAGCGCGTCGTCACCAGCCGCCCAAAGATCGCGCCCGCGAGCAGCGCGGCAAAGAACTCGGGCCAGAACGCCAAACCCGTCGCGCGCAGATCCAAACCGTGCAGCCGTTCGAGCACGAGGATGAACGCTTGCGTCAAGGCGGCGAAGCACGCGCTGCCGACCATCGTCGCGACGATGCCGACGAGGGCGAGCGACGTCGAGAGTCCGCGCACCGGCACGAGCGCGTGCGGTAAGAAGTTCTCGCCGGCGATGAGCACGATGAACAGCGCGACGCCGGCGGCGACGGGGATCGTCGCCGCGAGATCGGTCCAATCGTGGCCCGCCAGCCCGCCCGCGCCCACGAAGATCGAGATCGCGGCGAGGCCCGACACGATGTGCGCGAACCAGTCCGGTCGCGCGTCCGGTTCGGCCGGCGGCCGGGCGGCCAGCGTGCGCGCCGCCAGCGCGATCGTGACGATCGCGACGGCGACTTCGGCGCCGAAGATCGCCCGCCACGCGTGCGGCGCCGCAACGAGCGCGGCGAGGACCGGACCCAGCGTCGCGGCTCCGAACAGGCTGGGCACGAGGACGAGCGCCGTGCTGCCCAGCCGCTTCGCGCCAAAGCCGGTGACCAGCGGCGGCAGCATCACGATAAAGAGGTTGCCGGCGACCAATCCGTGCACGATGTGCGCGCCGACCAACAGCGCGAAGTTGGTCGTCAGCGCGCTCACCAGTGACGTCACGAGCGAAACGCCCAACAGCACGTAGAACAGCCGCCGCGCGTCGAAAAAGCGCACCAGATCGGCCGCCAGCAGCGCGCCGAACGCGAGAGCCGCATCGTTGAAAAGCGGCAGCCGGCCGACGGCGTCGGGCCTCACGCCGAGATCCGCACCGATCACCGGACCCAGCAACCCGATCGCGCTGGTGTTGATCAGGCCCGGAAAGAGCGCCAAGACGACGAGTGCGACGTTGACGGCATAGTTGTGTTCGAGCGGCGGATTGGCGCGCGCTTTCGGCTCCCGGAGGGCCGGGCTCGCGCTCACAGAAGGACCCCGCTCAACGTACCGCGCCGCGGCAGCGAGAAAGTTCGGGCATGAGCATTCCGAGATTCATCTTCGGCGTTTTGGCGTTGATCGCCGTATTGACATGCGCCGGCGCCGGCGCCGTATGGGCGGCGCCCGTCACGCTGACGATCGAGAGCTGGCGCAACGATGACCTCGCGATCTGGCAAGAGAAAATCATTCCCGCATTCGAGAAAACCCATCCCGATATCATCGTCAAGTTCGAGCCGACGGCGCCGACGGAATACAACGCGGCGCTCAACTCCAAGCTCGATGCCGGGACGGCCGGCGACCTCATCACGTGCCGGCCGTTCGACGCATCGCTGCAGCTCTTTCAAAAGGGCCGGCTCGTCCCGCTCAACGGGCTCAAAGGGATGGGCAACTTCTCGAGCGTCGCGCGCACCGCGTGGACGACCGACGACGGGAAAACGACGTTCTGCGTCCCGATGGCGGCCGTCATCCACGGCTTCATCTATAACAAGGACGCCTTCGACAAGCTCGGACTCAAGCCGCCCGCGACCGTGCCCGAGTTTTTCGCGCTGCTCGAGAAGATCAAGGCCGACGGCACGTACGTTCCGCTTGCCCTGGGCACCAAAGAGGGCTGGGAAACCGCCTCGATGGGCTACCAGAACATCGGCCCAACGTATTATAAAGGCGAGACGGGCCGCTTGGCGCTGATCCACGGCAAAGCGAAGTTGACCGACCCGCAATGGGTCGAACCGTTCGCCGTGCTCGCCAAATGGCGCCCGTATTTGGGCGACGGATTCGAGGCGCAGTCCTACGCCGACAGCCAGAACCTCTTCACGCTGGGCCGGGCCGCGATCTATCCGGCGGGCTCGTGGGAGATCAGCGGTTTCCGCAAGCAGGCAACGTTCGCGCTGGGCGCGTTTGCGCCGCCGGTGCAGAAGGCCGGCGACACGTGTTACATCTCCGATCACCCCGACATCGCGCTGGGTCTCAATGCGAAATCGCCGCATCCCGCGCAAGCCAAAGCCTTTTTGGAATGGGTCGCGTCACCCGAATTCGCCAAGCTGTATGCCAACGCGCTCCCCGGCTTCTTCAGCCTGCAGCGCGCGCCGGTCGCCCTGAGCGATCCGCTGGCGCTGCAGTTCGCAAGCTGGCGCGGCACGTGCAAATCGACGATCCGGCCGACCTATCAAATCCTCTCGCGCGGCACGCCGAATCTTGAAAACATGTTTTGGGTCGAAGGCTCGAACGTGATCAACGGAACCGATGCGCCGGCGGTCGCGGCGGCCAAACTTCAAAAGGGCCTCGATAGCTGGTACAAGCCCGCGAAGTGACGCGCGTGCCGCCGCGGACGCGCCGCAACCGCACGCACATCGTCGTGTTTCTCGCGCCCGCGGTGCTGATCTACACCGCGGTGATGATCGTCCCGCTATTCGAGACGCTGCGCCTGTCGCTGTTCACCACGAGCGGTAATCACTTTGTCTGGAACGGCGTGGCGAATTTTGGCGTGCTCTTCTTCGACGAGCGCCAGTCGCTGGGGTTCTGGAACGCGCTGCGCAACAACGTCTATTTCTTCGTCATTCAGATGTTGCAGAATCCGATCGGGATTGGTCTTGCGGCGTTGCTCGCGCTGCCGCGGCTGCGCGCGGGCGCGTTCTACCGCACGGCGATCTTCTTGCCGACGCTGCTCTCGTTCGTCATCGTCGGTTTTGGCTGGAAGCTGATCCTTTCGCCGCTGTGGGGCGTGGCGCCGAGTCTGCTGGGCGCCGTCGGCCTCAAGGGGCTCTTCGCGCCGTATCTCGGCCGCGAAAGTTCGGCGCTGACGACGCTGGGCTTCATCTCGGTTTGGCAATACGTCGGCGTGCCGATGATGCTCGCTTACGCGGCGCTCATCTCGATCCCGGACGAGATCATCGACGCCGCCGAAGTCGACGGCGTCGTCGGGATCGCGCAATTCTTCCGCGTCAAACTGCCGCTGATCTGGCCGACGATCGGGATGATTTCGATCCTCACGTTCGTCGGCAACTTCAACGCCTTCGATCTCGTCTACGTGACGCAGGGGGCGCTGGGGGCGCCCAACTATTCGACCGACATCCTGGGCACGCTGCTCTACCGCACGTTCTTCGGTTATCAGCTCCAACTGGGCGATCCCAACATGGGCGCGACGGTCGCGACGATGATGTTTCTGATCATCCTCGCGGGCGTGTGCGTCTATCTGTTCGCGGTGCAGCGAAAGATCAGCCGCTATCAATTTTAAGAGCAACGGGTCGACATTGAACAGGCGCGCGGTGCGCGGCCGAATGCTTGCCGCGCACGCCGTGCTCATCGCCTATACGGCGGTCGCCGTGCTGCCCGTGCTCTTCATCGTCATGAACTCGTTCAAGTCGCGGCGGGCGATCTTTCTCGCGCCGCTGGCCCTCCCCGGGCCCGGCAGTTTCGATCTCGTCGGCTACACCACGGTTTTGAAAACCGGCGCGTTCGGCAGCTACTTCGCCAACAGCTTGATCGTCACGCTGGCATCGCTGGCCGGCATCATCGCCTTCGGCTCGATGGCCGCGTTCGCGCTGGCCGAATACCGCTTCCGGCTCAATACGCTTACGGCTTTGTATTTGATGCTCGGGATCATGATCCCGATCCGCTTGGGCACGGTGGGTATTCTCGAACTCATGGTCGCCGGGCACTTGGTCAACACGCTTGTCGCACTCATCTTGGTGTACGTCGCCTCGGGGCTGCCGGTCGCGGTGTTCGTGCTGACCGAATTCATGCGCACCATTTCCGACGATCTCAAGAACGCCGGTCGCGTCGACGGGCTATCGGAATACGAGATCTACTTTTGGCTGGTGCTGCCGCTGGTGCGGCCGGCGATTGCGACCGTCGCGGTGTTCACGATGATTCCGATCTGGAACGACCTGTGGTTTCCGCTGATCCTCGCGCCCGGCGAAGCGACCAAGACGATAACGCTGGGCGCCCAACAGTTCATCGGTCAATACGTCACCGACTGGAACGCCGTGCTGGCCGCACTTTCGCTAGGCATCTTCCCCGTCGTCGGGCTCTACCTCATCTTCTCGAAAAATCTCATCCGCGGGATCACGTCCGGCGCCGTGAAGTGACACTGCGCGCGAAGTCGCGAGCGGACCGGTGAACGCGCTCGAGCTGATCGGCATCACCAAGCGCTTCGGCTCGACCGAGGTGCTGACCGGCATCGATCTGTGTGTCGACGAGGGCGACTTCGTCGTGTTCGTTGGGCCGTCGGGCTGCGGCAAATCAACGCTGCTGCGCATCGTCGCCGGCCTCGAAGAGCAGACCTCGGGTAACGTGCGCATCGCGGGCGCGAGCGCCGACGGCGTGCCGCCGGCCAAGCGCGGCATCGGGATGGTGTTTCAAACGTACGCGCTCTATCCGCACCTCAACGTGGCGGACAACATGAGCTTGGCGCTCAAACGCGAGGGCTTGCCGCGCGCGGAGATCGAGCGCCGGCTGGCAGCCGCGGCGGAGATGCTCGAATTGGGACCGCTGCTCAAACGCAAACCGGCGGCCCTCTCGGGCGGCCAGCGGCAGCGGGTCGCGATCGGCCGCGCGATCGTGCGCGCGCCCAAGCTCTTCCTGTTCGACGAGCCGCTCTCGAATCTCGATGCGGCGCTGCGGGTCAACACGCGCATCGAGATCGCCAACCTGCACCGCGCGCTGGGCAGCACGATGGTGTACGTCACGCACGACCAAATCGAAGCGATGACCCTGGCCGACAAGATCGTCGTGCTCAACGCGGGCACGATCCAGCAAGTCGGCCGGCCGATCGATCTGTACACGATGCCGGCGAACCTCTTCGTCGCGGGATTCATTGGTTCGCCCAAGATGAATTTCATCGGCGGCGACGATGCGCTGCGCGCCGGTGCGCACACGCTGGGCATCCGGCCCGAACACCTGACGCTTGCCGCCAACGCGCCGCGCTGGAGCGGCACCGTGCGCCACGCCGAACACCTCGGCTCCGATACGTTCCTTTACGTCCGCACGAGTGCCGGAGAACTGACCGTGCGCGTCGCGGGCGAGGCCCACGTCGCGATCGGTCAGCCGATCGGGCTCTCGGCGCCGGACGCACTCGTGCACCGCTTCGACGATCGCGGCCTGCGACTAGGCCAAAGCAGCGCCGGCTGAAACGGCGTTAACGGCCGGGGACCTCGAGGGTGCCGCCGGCCGCCGGCCAGCGGCGCTCGAACGCGGCGGCAAGCTGCACGAGCAACACGCCGAGATCGGCGGCAGCGACGGTGTCGGCACGGTCGGCGATGTTCACCACGTCGCGGTCGGCGGCGGCCGTCGCCGCGATCTGCGCCGCATCGACAGCCGTAGCGTCGAAGACCCGGGCCTTCGTTTGTTCGACGAATTGGCAGCGCAGCAGCAGCGCTTCCAGCGCTTGGCCTTCGGCACCGCCGGGCGCCAACCGCTCGCGCAAACGTGCGAGCGCCTCGCCCGCATACGCGCGAATCTGCTCGTCGGACAGCCTGCGGGCCGCGTCATCTGTATAGTCCGCGTAAGATTCGATCCGTTCGCGTAAAAACGCCAAATCGCTCATAGGTCCCGATCATTCCGACGGCGCAGGCAACCGTCCTATGGCAATCCTCGCGGGGCTGCTCCTCATCGGCGCGCTCGCAGCGCTTGCCGCGTTGGGCGTCCTCGCCGTACGTTACCAAGCAGAACGCTCCGAAAGTGCGCGCATCCGCGCACTCTTTTCGCGCTATGTCGCGCCGCCGATCGTCGACGAGTTGTTGCGCCGCAAAGATCCGCGGCTGTATACGGGCCGCGCGATGCAGGCCACGATCGCCGTCTGCCGCATTCAAAATTTCGCCGGCTTCGCCGAGGATCTCAGCGCCGAAGAAACGTTACGCTATCTCAACGAATTCTTTGCACTGGCGGGAACGTCGTTCCAAAAGCACGGCGGAATGATCGACAAGTTCCTGTCCGACGGGATGATCGGCGTGTTCGGCGTCCCGCTCGAGGATGCGGCGGCCGAAGAGCACGCGTTGCGCGCGGCAATCGATATCGTGCGGCTCGTGGACACGATGGATGCGCGCTGGCGAGCTGCGGGCCGGCCCTCGTTCCGGGTCAGCATCGGGATCAACTCGGGGACGGTGATCGCGGGCGACGCGGGCTTTCACGAGCGGCGTGTGTTCACCGTCGTGGGGCCCGAGACGCTCGTCGCCGCGCGCTTGCAAGAAGCGACGACCGACTTGAGCGCGTCGATCGTGGCAAGCGCGGCGACCTGCAAACCGGTGCGGCACTTGTTCTCCGTCCTGCCGCTGGTCGGCCACCCGCTGCCGGGCCTCAAACGGCTGACCGACGCCTACGTCGTGCTGGGTCTGCTCAGAGGCGACGCGCCGCTCGCGATGCCCGCGGCCCACGTGTTCCGCGAGACCGCGATCGAAGCGCCCGCGGCCCAACGAGCGATGCCGCCGCCGCCCGAGATCGCCCCGCTGCCGCGCGTCGAGCTCATCGATCCGGCAGCGCCGCTCACGGCGCGCCGGCGGTTGGCGGAAAGTGCCGCCGACTCCGCCTTCGCGCTCCCCGACTTTCGCGCGCCGTCGCGCTTCGACGATGCGAACGAGGGCCCGATTTTCCCCGATCCCCCGGCCCGGCCAACCACGTACGACAACGGCAACGGACCGCCGGCCGGACTTTAAGGGAGTCAACGCACGCGCAGCACTCGGCGCAGCAGCGTTTCGATCGTCGCGCCTTGTAAGACCAAGGTGACGAGCACGATGGCGAAGGTGGCGTCGATGATGCCGCCGCGCTGCGGGAAATCCGCCGGCAAACCGAGCGCGAGCGCCAGCGACAACGCGCCGCGCATTCCGGCGCAGAACGCCGTCGCGCGCCACCCCGGCAACAAGCGTCCGACGCCGAGGGCGGGCAGCACCGCGAAAGCGAGCAGCGCACGCGAGGCGACGACGGCGACAATCGCCGCGAGCACCAACAGCGGCTCGTGCAGCAACCGCGGGATCTGCAGCAGCAGGCCCGTGCCCAAAAAAACGACGGCGTTGGCGACGAACGCGACGACCTCCCAGAACCGATCGATCTCTTCGGGTCCCTGTGCGGTTAAAACGAAACCGCGCATCGCGCTCAGCGTAATTCCGGCCGCGGCGCTGGCGAACACGCCCGAAAATTCGAGCGAGCCGGCGATTCCGTACGCCGTGTATGCCAGGACGATCGTCGCCGTCAGCTCGACCGACCGGTCGCGGGCGCCGCGCACCGCGATGCCGATGAGCGCGGCGGCAACCGCACCGACCGCGATGCCGCCGATGACCCCGATGACCGCCTTCCACCCGATCGTCCACGCGTCGAATGCCGCCGGCGTTTGGGCCAAGGCGAGCGCGATGCCGTAGAGCGCGATGGCGACGCCGTCGTTGGCGATCGACTCGCCCTCGACGAGCGTCATCAGGTCGACCGGCACGTTCAAACGCCGGAAGATCGCGATCACCGCGACGGGATCGGTCGCTGAAACGATCGTGCCGAACATAAACGCCGAGACCAGCGGCAACTGCCCGCTCACCGACAAACCCCAAGCGATCACGCCCGTCGTGAGCAGCACGCCCGGAACGGCGAGCACCGAGATCGACCAGGCCATCCGGCGCAGGGCGCCGCCATCGAGGTTCCAGGCCGCCTCGAAGATCAGCGGCGGCAAAAAGATGAACACCAGCGCCGGTCCGAAGGTGAACGGCAGCGCGACCGGCGACGTGCTCGAGACGATCGCCCCGAACCCAACGAGCGCGACGGCCGCCGGCAGGCGGATGCGTTCGGCGACGATCGCAACGAGCACGGCGGCGCCCAGCAGTTCGACAAACGCCGTTGTGCCAAGCGCGATCTCGTTCGCTGCGTGCATGCCGAACCAGCGCAACTTACCGCTCGAACGTCCGACTTCATGCAGCGCGAAGCGCGCGCGATCCGACGGGCAAACCGCGCGCCCGGCGCACGCCGGTCGAGCGCCGCTCGCAACGCGGTTGGAATTACGCGACGAGTTCGGGCAGCACGTCCGAAGCGCGCCCACGAACGCAGACGTCGACGTGCGTGGAGATGGCGGTCGGGTCGGGATTGATTTCGATGACGTAGGCAGCGGCCGCGTACCGGGTCGCAATCGACGCCGCCGGCGCAACGAGCCCCGACGTCCCGACGACGAGCATCACATCGGCGCGTCGCGCCGACTCGATCGCGCGCTGCCACGCCGCCGGCGGCAGCGGTTCGCCGAACCACACGATGTCGGGGCGCCAGCGCCCACCGCACGCATGCTCGATCGCGGCCAGCGGCAGCGGCTCGTCCAGCGGCCGGCGCGCGGCGCAATCCGTACAGCGCGCCTCGCGCAGATGGCCGTGCAATTCGATGACGTTTTTCGAACCGGCGCGCAGATGCAGCGAGTCGACGTTTTGCGTTGCGAGCGTGAAGTCCGCATGCTGCGCTTCGAGCTGCGCGAGCGCGCGGTGCGCGACCGACGGCGTCGCCGCCCGATGCGCCGCGCGGCGTTCGTTGTACCATGTCCAGACCAACTGCGGATCGCGCGCGAAACCGTCCGGTGACGCCAGCTCCTCGACCCGGTGCGTGCGCCACAATCCCCCCACGCCGCGAAACGTCGGCAAACCGCTTTCCGACGAGATACCCGATCCGGTCAGTACGAAGAGCGACTGCGCGCGCGCGATCCGCTCGCGCAGTTCGCGCAACGCGGGGAGGATCGCGCGAACTTCGCTCACGCGGCGCGCCGCGTGCTGTCGTCGCTGCGTTCCGCGCTCGGTTTACCGCCTTCGATCAAGCGCAGTTCGCGCACGGGGACGCCGCCTTTAGGCGGCTTTTCCGGCGGATCGCCGGAGATCAAATACGTATGGATGCAGCCCGCCGCCCCGCATAGCGCGATGAATCCCCACACGCCGAAAAAGAAAAACTCCGGCGTCACCGGCCGGTGGTGCAGCGCATTGTACAGTGGGATGCCGATCGAACATCCCAGCGCCAAAAACCCGCCGGTCGCCGCGCACGCGGCGATGTGCAAAAAACTGCGGTCACGCGGCCGTCTGCTCTTCATCTGCTGTTTACCATTCCGCACGCAACGAGCTGCATCCAAGCAGCTTTGGGCTACGTTGTGCCTTCGAGGGCTTGCGGCGAGCGGCGCGAACCTCGCCGACTGTGGAAGATGGGGCACGTCTTATGGAGCGACTGCGCGCACGGGACTCCGTCGCGTTCGAGCACCTATACGACGCGTACCATCGCCTTGTCTTCGGAATCGCGCTGCGCATGCTAAACGATACAACGATGGCCGAAGATTTGACCCAATCCGTATTTCTAAAAATTTGGAAGTCGCCCGACGCGTTCCGCGACGGAAACTTCGGCGCGTGGCTGGCGCGCGTGACGCGCAACGGAGCGCTCGACGTGCTGCGCAGCCGCGCGTCGCGCGCAACCGCCGAAATCCCCTCCGACATCGCCACCGAGGGTAGCATCGACGAAATCGTCTTCGCGAAGATCGATTCACAGCGCGTCCGCTCGGCGCTCGCCGCACTCCCGGACGAACAGCGCTCGCCGATCGAGATGGGCTTCTTCGGGGGCATCACGCACGAAGAAATCGCCCGTCGCACGGGGATTCCGCTGGGCACCGTCAAGACGCGTATCCGGTCGGGGTTGCGCCGGCTGCGCGGCGACTTGCAAAGCACGGTCTCGCGGTGAACGACTCGCCGGACAACGAGGCCATGATGGACCTCGTCGCGGCATACGCGTTGGGCGTTTTGCCCGCGCGCGAACATGCGCTCGTTACCGCATACATTTTAGCGAATCCCGCAGCCCGCGCCGAGTTTGAGGCGCTCCGGCCGACCGCCGACTTGATCGGACTGAGCGCCGAGGAGCCGGTGGATTCGGCGCGCTCGGCGCGGATGAAACAGCGGTTGATGACGACGGTCCGCCAGCAGGCCGCCTCGCCGGTGGGTGCAACCGGCTCCGGGCGGACCGCCGGCGCGCGCTCGAGCTGGTTCGTGGGCGCTGGTTTGGCCGCGGCCGCAGCCGTGCTCTTCGCCCTGGTCAGTACGATTCAGAATTTCTCGCTGCGCGGCGAACTGGCCAATGCCAATTCGCGGGCGGCCGCGCTGCAGTCGCAGATCGCGCAGAACGAGCGCGTGCGGACGCGCGATCGTGAGATGATCGCTGATCTGACGGCCCCCGACGCCCAGCGTTACCCGGTGCCGGAGGGTGAAGTTGTGAAGCACGGCTCCCACCTGTATTTGACGCTGCACTCTTTGCCGCCGTTGCCGCGTGGAAAAGTATATCAGGCTTGGACCATCGCCAAAGGGACGAAGAACCTGGCGCCCAGCATCGTCTTTACACCCAGCCCGGCCGGAGCGGCAATCGTCGCGCTGCCGGAAAACGCCGATACCTTGTCCGTCGTCGCGCTGAGCGTCGAACCCGAAGGCGGGAGCAAGGTGCCGACGTCAAAAGCGACGTTCGTCCGGCCGCTGAGCTAGCCGTCGCCCGAGGGATACTTCTGCTCGAACCGCTGACCCGCTCGACGCGCCGCGACGCGATCGCCTTTGTTGCCCGCCGGCCGTACGAAAACGCGTTTCTGCAGTGGTTGCTCGAAGGCGGCCATGGGTCGGCCGCGCCCGATCAGATCATGCTTTCCCGCGACGCCGCCGGGGTCATTACCGGCGTCATCTCTTTCGGCGCGCAGCTCGTCCTGGCCGCCGACGACGACGCGGCGGTCGAAGCGTTTGCCGCGGAGCTTCGCCGCCACCCGGGTTTGCGCAGTTTCGTCGGGCCCAAAGTGCGGGTCGACCGCCTGTGGGACATCGTCCGCGTGTGGCATCGTTCGCCGGTGCTCGTGCGCGCTAGTCAGCCGATCTACGCACTGCTGCCGCAAGCGCTCGCGCCGACGCCAGACCTCGACGTCCGACCGGCGACGCTGGCAGATGCCGAGGCCGTGATCGAGAATTCGGCCGAGATGATGCTGGGCGAGCTGGGCTACGATCCGCGCGCCAATCGCGCCAGTTTCGGCGCCGGCATCCGGCGCGCAATTGACCGCGGACTGTGGTGGATTTACGCCGACGCGGGCGAGATCAAATTCCAACTCAATGTGGGGGCCCAAACCGCAGCGACGGCCCAGCTCCAAGGCGTCTGGACGCCGCCCGCGTTCCGCAAACGCGGCCACGCGACGGGCGCGCTCGGTCAGATTGCGAAACGCCTGCTGGCAACCAACGCGACGCTGTCTTTATACGTGAACGACTTCAACGCCGACGCGATCGCCCTGTACGAGCGAACCGGTTTCGTTTGCGTCGGCGAGATGTCGACCTTGCTCTTCGCTTGAGCCCCGCTGGGGGGCGACTCGGCGCACGCGCCCTTCGGCGCGGCCTCGCGGCAGCGGTTCTCATCGGCGTGGCGGTGGTGCTGCAGATCATGCCGATGCCGGCAAGCTGGATCGAAAACGGCTATGCCAACGGCATCTACGCACGGCTCGAGCGATCGTTCGTGCCGCTCTCGAACCGCCTTGCGTTTGCCGCCGGCGACGTGCTGCTCATCGCGGCGGTACTGGGACTGCTCGCGATGTGGATCGCCGGCTGGCGCCGCGGCCGCGGTTCGCGGACCGCCCGCGCCGCGGTTTTGCTGCTCCAAACCGCCGCCGTCGCCGCCGGACTCATCATCTGGTTTGATGCGGCTTGGGCGCTTAATTACCGGCGCGTGCCGATCGTCGCGCGCGTCGCGTTCGATCCGGCGCGCTTGACGGCGCGCGACATCGCTCAATTCAGTGCGACGATCGCCGCCGGCCTCAACGCGACGGCACCCCGCGCGCACGCCGAGCGCCAAAGCGAGGGCGAGCTCGAAACGCGGCTGGAGGCGGCATTCGAACCGGTGGTCCAGCGATTGGGCGACCGCTACCCGGTCGTCGTTTCGCGGCCGAAGCGCACGCTGTTCAACTGGTGGTTCGCGCTCGCCGGCATCGGCGGCGAATGGGATCCCTTCGCCTACGAAACCGTGCTCAACGCCGACTTCTTGCCCTTCGAGCGGCCCTTCGCGATCGCGCACGAGTGGGGCCACGTCGCCGGCTTCGGCGACGAGAGCGATGCGAACCTGATCGCGGCGCTCACCACGCTGCGCTCCGGCGATCCGCTCATTCGGTACTCGGGTCTGTTTTGGGCCTACGGCTTTCTGCCCGACGCCAACCGCGGCGCGCTGCACCTCTCGCCGCTCGTCCAGGCCGACCTCGCCGCGGCGCGCCGGCGGTTTCTATCGCATTACAATCCGCAGATTTACGCCGTGCAGTGGGCGCTTTACGATAGATACTTGCGGGCCAACCGGGTTGCGGCCGGCGTCGTGAGCTACTCGCTCTTCGTTCAGGTGCTCGTCGCCACGCCGCTCGATCGCGACGGCCTGCCCCTGACGCGCGCGGCGCCGTGGACGCGTTAGAGATAAGGCGACAATCGGCGAGCGTTTTCGCTGAAGATCCGCCGCCGGGCGAGTTCCGAGAGACCGACGGCGTCGATCGCCTCGCGCTCGGCGCAATACGGGTAGGGGATGTTCGGATAGTCGCTGCCGTAAACGATGGAACCGCTGGCGGCTTCGAGCTCGGGCGCTTGGGCCGTGGTCCGCAAATCGTCCGACGCGAAGGCCATCGTCGTATCGATGAACAGATTCGGCAGCCGCCCGCACAGCTCGAGATACGCCGCCGTATCGGGCACGCCCATATGTGCGACGACGACGCGCAACGCCGGGTGACGCGCCAGCACGGACGCCACCCGCCGCGGGCCTTGCTGGGTGTCTTGATCCCAGGGAATCGGGCCGATGTGCGCGAGCACAAAGCCCTCGCGCTCGGCCAACTGGGCGTAGATCGGATCGAAGCGCGGGTCGTCGACGGCCAGCCGTTGGACATCCTCGTGGATCTTGAGCCCGATACAGCCGTCAGCCAGTGCCGCGCGCAGATCGCCCGCGGCGTCGGGATCATCGAGATGGACCGTCGCCAGCGGCAGACCGTAGCCGTCGAGCCGGCGTGAAGTCTCGGCTAGCCACGCGTTGAGGTCGCGGGCGATTCCGGGTTTGTGCGCGTAGCTGCAGAACACGAAGCGCTCGACGCCGGCGGCGCGCAAGTCCGTCGCGACCGCCACCGGTTCGCTGGGATGCTCGATCTGCCACGAACTGCGTTCGGCGAACCAGCGCCGGATCGCGGCGAACAAGCGCGGGGGATGGAGGTGCGTGTGCACGTCAAGCACATGGGTATCCCTCTTGAGCGCGGTAGCGGGAATCGTGGTGCGAGGGGGCGACCCGTCGGCGGCATGCGTGGGGGTCCTTCTTCGCCGATCCGTAATACTGAGGGGATGAGCGAAAAGAAAGTATCCGCCCTAGCCCTCAAAGCCGCCGAGAAGGCCCGGAAAGAGCGCGAGAGCGAGCGCCTTGGCACCGCGGCAATTGCTGAATCCGCGAAAATCCGCGCCCGCTTCGACGACGAGCGCCAAGCTCTTGCCCGCCGCTACGGGGTTATCACGGGTCTGAGCTAAGGCGAATCCGGCTCGCCTTCCGGAAAAAGCCGCCCGGCCCCAGACCCAGTAAGACTTAGGCAACGGGGATCTTCCCCGCATCAATCGCGGCGCGAAACGCCGCGAAGTCTTGCTCGGCTTGGTCGGCGTAGAGGACCGCGAACCGCGCGATCGCCTTATCGAACGTATCGCGCTTCCCCAAGTAACCGGCAATCTGGGCGGCGTCTCCGGATCGCGCGTGGGCCCGCGCCAGCGTCCAGCCGCACATCTCGGCGTACTCGCGCAACGCGAAGCCGTCCAGCGCGGCGATGTCGACGGAACCCTTTTTGTCCTTGAATTGGCGCACATAGAAGTCGAATTCGCCCGACGTCCCCCAGCCGAGAAGCGCGTCGCTGGCGGTCTGCATGAGCCGCTGCCCGCGCACGACCCGTTCGCCGTGGCTGCCGAACATGCTCGCACCCGCCAGCGGTTCGAGCACCGATGGGCCGGCCTGTTTGACTTGGAGGATCAGCGCATCATCGACGTCGGCCTGGACGAGCGCCACCGAGCAGCGCGTCCCGACGCTGCCGACGCCCACCACCTTCACCGCGTGGTCGACCAGACGGTAGCGGCCGATGAGCGATTGCACCTCGGGGGCAAGGCTTTGGCCGTAACTCTGCATCACGTGCTCGATGTCGAAGCCGCCGTCGTCGGGACCACTCGGATGGTAGAGCAGCGGCGGCGTTTCGACGAACATGCGCGTCCCGGCGCCCGGCACGGTGATTTTCTCGACGGCGGCGTGCACCGAGTTGGCCTTGGCACTCTCGACGATCGCCTTGTGCTTGCGCCGGTCGTCGACGCTCGTTTCGGGCCCGACCACGGCCGCGTCGATGCGCTCATGCCATATTTCGAGCATGCGTTTCGCGGCGAAGTCGAGCATGTGCAGCCGGTACGCGCGAGCCGCGGCCAGCACCGCGACGGTCGCATTGCCGTCTTTGAGTTTGATCGACCGCCCGGCCAGCACGAAACTGGCGGCGAGCCGCTTGACGTCCCATTCCCACGGCCCGGGGAGCGTCTCGTCGAAATCGGTGACGTCGAAGATCAGCCGGCGTTCGGGGGTCGCGAACGCGCCGAAGTTGAGGCAGTGCGCGTCACCGCACAGCTGCACGCGCAAGCCGGTCACCGGCGTGCGCGCGAGGTCCGCCGCCATGACGTCGGCCGTGCCGCGGTAAAACGCGAACGGCGACTCCGCCATGCGTTTGTTGCGCAGCGGGATGAGCCGGCCGACGCGTCCCGAGCAGGTCGATTCGAGCGTGCGCAGCGGATCGGGACGGTCGGGCGGCGCGACCCACGCCGAATGGCTCGAGCGCGGCACACGGTCGCGCAACGCTCGTCCGGCGGCCGCGCGCTCCGCAGCGGAGGGGATGGCTTCGGCGGTGGGCGTGATCAAGCTCGTCACACCGTGCCAATATCGACGCGCGGGGCTTGCGGCCCCTCTTGGCCGGCCTAACGCAATCCGTCGTACTGGCGACGCGCCAGCCAGCGCATGATGAGCGTGCGGCGCTGCTCGAGTTCGCGCGCCGTCGCGGTCGCGACCGGTCCGCCGCAGCGCTCGTTGAGCGTGGCGTGCACGAGTTTGTGATCGACCCCGAAAGCCGAACTCACCTGCGAAACGAGGCTGTGCACGGCCTTGCGCAGCCGGGCGTTGCGCTCGGCGTGCGTTTCAGGCGGTTGATCGATCCCGCCGGCGCCGTCCCGCGCCGCCGCCGGCGTACCGGGCGGCGGGGGAGTGGCGGCGGACGCCGGCGGCGCGGCAAGAAACGCCGCCGGATTGAAGAGCGGACCGAAGTCCAGCGTCCGGGTCTGGGTGGCTTGCGCGGCGATCGAGGCGTACAGACCCGCACCGGCGTCCTCGCGCGGCCGGCGCGCCGCGGCCGACTCCGCGTCGGCGCCGAGCTCGGCGCGGGCTTTGAGGCCGGCCCGAACATCGACCGTGATGCGCGTCGCGAGCGCGCGGATGCGGTGATCGTCGGGCACGAAGACGTGCGCCTCGCGTTCGTCGGCGCTGCCGCCGGTGGTGCGCACGAAGCGCCCGCAAAATTGGCGGAAGTACATTTCGGTCACGACGTTGCTGGCGAAAACGCCGACCCGCAGCCGCGGGATGTCGACGCCTTCGGACACCATGTGGACCGCGACGATCCAGGGGTCGCGCGATTGCGCGAAGGCCGAGATGCGCCGCGAGGCATCGTCGAAGTCCGACACCACGACGGCCGGCGTCACGCCGATGCGGCGCTGCATGAGGCCGGCGATGAAATGCGCATGGTCCTGATTCATCGCCGCGACCAGACCGCCCGCGTCAGGCTGCCCGGCGGCGCGCATCGCGAGCAGTCGCAGATGCGCTTTTTGCAGCACGTCGCCGACCCAGTTCGGCTGGGTAAGCGCGGTGCGCAGCCGTTCGCTCTCATGGCGCCGCGCTAGGCCCGTGTCGAACGAGGCGCGCATCTCGGCGCCGTCGCGGCTGATCCATTCAGCCTCACCGCCCTGCAGCGGAAACACCAGCGCCCGGCACACGCCGTCGCGCAGCGCCGAAGCGTAATCATAGGTGAAATTCGCCACCGACATGCCGGCCGCATAGGTGACGAAGGGAATCGGCATCCCATCCGACCGGAACGGCGTTCCCGACAGCGCGACCCGATGGACGGCGCGCCCGAAGGCCGTGCGCAGCGCGGTGCCCCAGGTCGCCTGATCGCCGGCGTGATGAATCTCGTCGAGCAGCACGGCGGTTCCGCCGCCCGCCCCGCCGACCAGGCGCGCGTAAACCCCCGGCGCGGCGGCGACTTGCTGATAGGTGACGACGGCGCCGTGCACGTCGGCTGCCGGCGCTCCCGCGGCGTTTGCGAACGCGTGGTCGAGCACGATGCCGGCTTGCGCCATCGTGCGGGCAACCTGGAGTTTGAGGTGCTCGCGCGGCACGACCGCCACGATCCGCGCAACGCGGCCCTCCGCTAAGAGCGCGTGCGCGAGGCGGGCGGCGAAGCGGGTCTTGCCCGAACCGGGCGTCGCCACCACGAGCGCGTCGGGCGGGCGCTCGGCGTTCCAGGCGCGCACAGCTTCTTGCTGCCAGGCACGCAGCGGCAACTGCCAAGTCGAAAGAGCGGGACGCGGCACAGAGCACGGACGATTCTGCGTCACGCGAACCCTCCCTCGTGCGATTCGCCGGTCGCTGTGGATGCCGTCCCGGGCGACGAGGCCGCGGCAAGGCAGCGGCCCTATAATAGGAGTTGCGCCCGATGTAGCTTTGTGTTACAAAGTGAACAATGGAAGTTTCCCGGGCGCTCGCCGATCTCGAGGAAGTTCGCAGCCGGCTCGTTGCCGTTCAGCGTTTTCGCGGCTGGTCGGGCGGAGCGGCCGTGGTGAGCGGCAGCGCGGCGATCGTCATTGGGATTTACCAGTTCTTCGCGTTGCCGTATCCGCAAACGTCGGTTGATTCCTCGCGTTTCGTGACGATGTGGATCGCCTGCTTGATCTTTGCCTTGGCGATCAACTACGGCGCGATCCTGCTGTATCTGGCCCGCAATTGGACCCGGCGCACGCGTTGCGAGCTGCGGACCGTCGGCATGACGATCGCCCCCGCGATCGGCGCCGGCGGCGTGTTCACGGCAGCGCTGTTGAGCCGTCACCTCGACGGTTTGCTGCCCGGCGTGTGGTGCGTCTGCTACGCGATGGGCTTGATCGCTTCGCGGGCGATGGTCCCGCGCGGCGTGCTGGCGGTGGCCGGGCTGTTCGGCGCGGCCGGGTCGGCGTTGCTATTCGCCCAAGATGTCAACGCGCTGCGCTGGTGGGTGATGCCGGCGACCTTCGGCATCGGCCAACTGGTCATCGGCGCGCTGGTCCTGCGCGACGACGTTCTGCATCAAGACGCCGGTCGGCACCAGCATGGATAACGACGCACCCTTCGCCTATTCCGGGCTCGAGCGGATCTTTCACGAACGCGGCCGGCTTGCCGTCTGCACGTGCCTCGTCGCCAACACGGCGGGCATGCGCTTCACCGACCTGCAAGATGCGTGCGGCTTGACCGACGGCAACCTCAACCGCCACCTGCACGCGCTGTCCGAAGTCGGCATCGTGACGCTCGAACGGCGGCGCGGCAACGGCCGGCCGGCGACGATCGTGCGGATTACCGCGAGCGGGCGCAAGCGTTTTCTGGCCTACATCGACGAACTCGAGGCGGTCGTGCGCGCCGTCCACGACCGCGCGCACGACGACACCCCCGCGTCGTCCTGGCTGCCGCAGATATGATCAACGAGCTCGCCGCCCCCCTCATCAGCACCGCCCCGCGCCATGTGGCGATCATCATGGACGGCAACCGGCGCTGGGCCAGCGCGCGCGGCTTGCCGGCCATCGCCGGTCACCGGCGCGGCGCGCACGCGCTGCAGCGAACCGTCGCGGCAGCCGCACGAGCGGGCGTCGACGTCCTGACGGTGTACGCGTTTTCCGAGGAGAATTGGTCGCGGCCGACTGACGAAGTCGCGTTGCTGCTGGAGTTGGCACGGATGTTCGCGCGGCGCGAAGCCGAAGCGCTAGCGCGCGGCAACGTGCGGGCCCGAATCATCGGCAAGCGTGATCGGCTCCCAGGCGCGGTTCGCGAGGCACTCTGCGAACTGGAAGAGCGCACGCGCGCTTCGTCCGGCATGCTGCTGAACGTAGCGATCGATTACAGCGCACGGACCGAGCTGTGCGATGCGATCCGCGCACTCGCGCGCGACGTGGCCGACGGGCGAATCGAACCCGACGCGATCGACGACGAAGCCATTGGGGCGAAACTTTCGACGGCCGGGCTGCCCGACCCGGATCTGCTGATCCGGACCGGCGGCGAATTGCGCTTGTCGAACTTTTTACTTTACCAGTGCGCCTACACCGAGCTGTGGTCGACGCTTACGCCATGGCCGGAATTCGACGGCCACGCCTTCGACGCCGCGCTCGCTGCCTTCGCCGGCCGTCAACGCCGCTTCGGCCGCTAAGCCCCCGCCCCCGGCGCGCCGCCGACGACGCGCACCATAAGGCATGCCCGGTGGGGGCTGGATTTCCGTCGGATCGAGGCGCGGGGGCGAAGTTTGCTTCCGGTGGCCTTTCCTTCCTTTTTCTGCTATACTTCGTGGGTTGTGAGAACCCGAGCAGATATTCGTAACGTCGCGATCATCGCACACGTCGATCATGGCAAGACGACGCTGGTGGACGCTATGCTCAAGCAGAGCGGCGTATTTCGCGAAGGCCAAGCAACCGAAGTCCGGGTGATGGACTCCAACCCGCTCGAAAAAGAGCGCGGCATTACTATTTTGGCAAAAAACACCTCGGTTCGGCATGGCGATCTGAAGTTCAATATCGTCGACACACCGGGCCACGCCGACTTCGGCGGCGAAGTCGAACGCGTACTCCAGATGGTACAGGGCGTCGTGCTGCTCGTCGACGCGGCTGAAGGTGTGATGCCGCAAACGCGGTTCGTGCTGCGCAAAGCGCTCGAACTCGACCTGCGCGCGATCGTCGTCATCAACAAAATCGACCGCAAGGACGCGCGCGCCCAAGAAGTGGTCGACGAGGTGTTCGACTTGTTCATCGAACTGGGCGCCAGCGACGAACAGTCGGAGTTTCCGGTCGTCTACACCAACGGCCGGGCCGGCATCGCGAAGTACAATCTCGATGACGCGAGCAGCGATCTCGAGCCGCTCTTCGAGACGATCGCCAAGCACGTTCCGGAGGCACCCGCCGAAGACGGCGGTTTCCAGATGCTCATCTCGGCCATCGATCACAACAAATACGTCGGTCGCATCGGGATTGGACGCGTGTTTCGCGGCGCGGCCAAGCTCAACGCGCCGATCTCCAAAGTCGACCGCGAAGGCGTCGTCGAGACGGGCCTGCGGCTCACCAAGCTGCTGACGTTCGCCGGCCTCGACCGCGTCGACGTCGAGGAAGCGGCCGCCGGCGACATCGTCTGCGTGTCGGGCATCGAAGGCCTCAACATCGGCGACACGATCACCGACGCCGCGACGCCCGAAGGCCTCAACGCCGTCGCGATCGACGAGCCCACGGTCTCGATGTACTTCATGGTCAACGCCTCGCCGTTCGCGGGCAAGGAAGGCAAGTTCCTCACCTCGCGACAGATTCGCGAACGCCTCATGCGCGAACTCGAGTCGAACGTCGCGTTGCGCGTGAGCGATACCGAAAGCGCCGATACCTTCGAGGTTCGCGGACGCGGCGAACTGCATCTCTCGATCCTCATCGAAACGATGCGCCGCGAGGGTTACGAACTGGCCGTTTCCAAACCGCAGGTCATCGTCAGCGAACGCAACGGCGTCAAGATGGAACCCGTCGAGTATGTGGTCGTCGACGTCGCCGAAGAGTATGCGGGCCCGGTCATCGAGTCGCTTGGCCGGCGCCGCGCGATCATGTCGAACATGATCACCGTCGGCGATTCACGCCGGCTCGAGTATACGATGCCGACGCGGGCGATCTTCGGCTTGCGCGGCGAGCTGCTGACGCTCTCGCGCGGCACCGCGGTCATGTCGCACACGTATTACGATCATCAGCCGCTGGCCGGATCGATCCCGGGCCGCTCGAACGGCGCGCTCGTCGCCAGCGACTCGGGCGTCACCACCGAGTACGCGATGGTCGGCCTGGAATCGCGCGGGCGGTTCTTTGTCGGCCCGCAAGTCGACGTGTACGAAGGCATGATCGTCGGCCGGGCCAACGACGACAAGGACATCGCGATCAACGTCGTGCGTGCCAAGAAGCTGACCAACATGCGCGCGTCGGGTTCCGACGACAGCACCAAAGTCTCGCCGCCCGAAGAGATGTCGCTCGAACGCGCGATCGAATTCATCGAGGACGACGAGCTCGTCGAAGTCACGCCGAAGTCGATCCGGATCCGCAAGCGCCTGCTCAACGAAACCGACCGGCTGCGCAGCCGCAAGCGCGATAAGGTCTTCGCTTAGATTATCGGTGGGTGCCGGGGTGCTGCCGACGCCCCGAGATCATCCGCCACCTGGGCGACGCTTGCGCACGAAAGCGCCGCGGCGTAGCCGGTCGACGAGCGGAATTCGACCGGATACCGGTCGGCAAAGCGAGTATGAATCGCCATGGCAAATCAGCCCACGAGAACGTCCGATACCTCCGCCAGCGAACCGGCACTCCTTGAACAGCTTGCTCGAAAACACGGATTCAGCGTCGATGCCGTGCGGGTCTTGGCGACAGCGATGGCGCGCGGCAGTCGCAGCATGGCGCAGTTCGACCATCGCGAGTTCGGTGGCCACGGTCAATGGATGCGCGGCGGGATGCTGATGATCGGCGATATGTTCAACAACGGTCTCAAGGCGCGTGTCGGCGCCTTATGCGACGACCTCGCCGCGGCAGATCTTCCGGCGTCCGCCGAAGCGCCGGCCAAAGGAGCCTACGGCGACTGGTGGCCGGCGGAATTGGGACCTCCGGACAGCGCCGGCGGCCAAAACGGGATCCGCTATGCGTATTTCAATCAGGCGCGCCGGCTCATCGTCGAACGCGACGGCACGGTGAGCGAATACGATACCGGCGACCATCGCATCTCCGGCGTCGCGCAGCAACAGTCGGACCGGACGTTGCTCACGTTTACAAGCCAGTACGGACCCGTCGACCTCGGCGCGCTTAAGCGGATGTAAGCGGCGCACGTCGCCGTCGCGCAATGACGTCTTCACGCGATCGCCCGCGCCGCACGCTTACGCACTTACCGAACAGCGCAGAACGCTCACTATAGACGGCGCCCAGTGGCGCCGGCGGTCAGGGCCGATGTGTGTGAAAGTTAAGCGACGGAAACGACGGCCGCGGGGACTTCGACATCGTCGATGAACAGCGAGATGCGCTCGAGCAGATCGGCCGCGCTGGCCTGGGCGATGTGTTTGCCCACGATCGCGTCGAAGACATCGCCGGCGACACCGAGCGGCGGATGATAGTGCCCGTCGAGCGTCACGATCGACTCGGTTTCTTTTTCGTCGCTCGGGGTCACAAAGATCGTGCCGGCAAATGCCGGGAAGGGTCCGGGACCAACGGGTTGCCAGGCGATCGAATAGGCGCTGTTCGGCGACCCGAGCGGCGCGAAGCGCGCGATGACGTCGCGCGCGAGCGTCAAACCGACATTTAGTTTCGCAATGTCGAACGGCGCACGCAGCGTGAAGGTCATCTCGGCCTCCGGCGCGTTCTCACGCAGAAAGTTTTCCAGACGCGCCAACGTTTGGTCGGGGGTAAGCGCCATCGTTACGGAGACATTGATATGGTTCATAATCCTGCTTCCTGTATCTAACTCTACCATCTCAGTAACGTTACTCCTATGAATGTTGTCGCAATCTCGGTGGTTTTTGGCGAAACCTCTCTAATTAACTTTAGTTTCCAGCGATCCTTGTATCCACCGAACAACAATCCGCCCACCCAGTGTTGAAAACCCGCAAATAAAGACCGCGTCACAAGATTAGCGGACGTTCGCCGGTTGCCACACGCTCGTTTCGGGCTTTAGGGTCAAGACTTCGCTGCAAGGAGCCATCCGCGATCGCAGCTAATCGAGCGCAGCCATTTGATCGTATGCTGCGATCAATCAACAACGTCTCCATAGCGGCACAACTGCCCGATCCCCAGCGCAACGCAGCTCGCGACGAGACGATTTTGTCTGCGGTAACATCGTGCGTGTGTGGTGTTGTGCGGCGCGCCGCCTCCGCGCGTCGTGCCGCGCCGGCGGCATCGATGCAAGAGCCCTTCGGAGGAGGCATCGCGGGGTCAGCGCGACGCGAGTGCGTCTCGGTAGAGGCGCGCATATTGGGTTCCGGAGCGATCCCACGAGACGTCGGCCGCCATGGCGTTGCGCTGCATGCGCTGCCACACCGCCGGCTGAGCGAAGAGCTGCGCGGCGCGGTTGATCGCTGCTTCGAGCGCGGCGCTCGTCGGCGGCGCGAACTGGATGCCGGTCGCGACGCCGGCGGCCAGCGCCATCTCGTTGGCGTCGATGATCGTATCGGCCAGACCGCCGACGCGCGAAACGACCGGGATCGCGCCGTAGCGCAGCGCGCACAACTGCGTGAGCCCGCACGGCTCGAAACGCGAGGGCACCAGCACGACGTCCGAACCGGCCTGCATGAGGTGCGCGACCGCCTCGTCGTACCCGATATAGACGCCGATCCGCCCCCGATGCGCGGCGACGGCGGCGGTGAAGCCGGCTTCGAGCGCCGGATCGCCGGCGCCGAGCACCGCGAACTGCAGGTTGCGCCCGACCAGCACCGGCAGAGCGTCGAGCAGCAGATCCAAGCCTTTCTGCCATGAGAGCCGGCTGACGATTCCGACCAGCAGCGCGTCGGGACGCTCGTCGAGCGCGAAGCGGCGGCGCAGGGCTGCCGCGTTCGCCGAACGCTTGGCGACCTGCGCGGCATCGTACGTCGCGCTGATGAAGCTGTCGTGCACGGGATCCCAGACGTCGGCGTCGATTCCATTGAGAATGCCCGAGAAACGGTCGGCGCGCGCGCGCAGTAAGCCATCGAAGCCCATCCCGCTCTCGGGCGTCATGATCTCCAGCGCGTAGGTCGGCGAAACCGTGGTGATCCGATCGGCGAACTGCAGCCCCGCCTTGAGATAACTGACGTCGCCGTAATACTCGATTCCCTCAACGGAATAGGCCTGCGAGGGCAGGCCCAGCGCCGGCATGACGCTTGCGGCGAAGCGGCCCGCGAACGCCAAATTGTGAATCGTCAGGATCGTCGCGGGACCGCGCTGCGGCGCGTAGTGCACGTACGCGCACACCATGCCGGCTTGCCAATCGTGCGCGTGGATGACGTCGGGCCGATACGAACCGACGGCACCGCTGCCGATGAGCGCGCCGACGCGCCCCAGGGCCGCGAAACGAAACGCGTTGTCGGGCCAATCGTTGCCGTCGGGGCCGACGTAGGGTCCACCGAAGCGGTCGTACAGATGCGGCGCATCGAGGATGAAGAGATCGAGTCCGGCGGAATTCGCGGCGAGCACGCGCGCGGGCCCGCCGAAGAGCTCGTCGAGTGCGAGCACCTCCGTCGCCGCGCGCGCCACCTCGCGCACGGCGGGATAGCCGGGGAGCAGCGTCGAGACATCGATGCTCTCGCGCGCCAACGCATGCGGCAACGCGCCGGTGACGTCGGCGAGGCCGCCGGTCTTCACGATCGGGAAGACCTCGGAGGCAACCGACAAGACGCGCAGACGTGCCATCGGTGCGAACCGCTCCTACAGCGCGTCGATCATCGATTGAGTGATCAAGCAAATTCCGCGTTCGGTGCGGCGGAAACGCGCGGCGTCGAACTCCGCATCCTCCCCGACGATCAAACCTTCGGGAATCTCGACCCCGCGATCGATCACGACGTTGGTCAGCCGGACAGCGCGATTGATCTGCGCGTACGGCAACACCACGGCGCCGTCGAGAATCCCATACGAACGGACTTTCACGCCGGTCGACAGCAGCGAACGCTTTATCATCGAGCCCGACACGACGCAGCCGCCGGACACGAGCGAACTGATCGCGGTGCCGCGCCGCGTGTCCTCATCGTGAATGAACTTCGCCGGCGGTGTGATCTCACCGTAGGTCCAGATCGGCCAATTCGTATCGTAGAGGTCGAGCGCCGGAACGAAGTCGGTCAGGTCGATGTTGGCTTCCCAGTACGAGTCGACCGTGCCGGCGTCGCGCCAATACGCTTCGGCGTCCGGAGTGGTTCGCACGCACGAACGCTCGAACCGATGCGCGACCGCGCGGCCGTTCTTGACGATGTACGGAATGATGTCTTTGCCGAAGTCATGATCGGACGAATCGTTCGCCGCGTCGCGCTGCAGCTCATCGAACAGGAACTTGGTGTTGAATACGTAGATGCCCATGCTGGCGAATGCCATGTCCGGTTTGTCCGGCATCCCCGGCGGGTCTTGGGGTTTCTCCAGGAAGCCGATGACGCGGTCGGTTTCGTCGACGTGCACGACGCCGAAGGCGCGCGCGTCGAGCCGCGGGACTTCGATGCAGCCGATCGTCACGTCGGCGCCTTGTTCGACATGCTGCTGCAGCATCTGCTCGTAGTCCATCTTGTAGACGTGATCGCCGGCGAGCAGCACGATGTATTCGGGCCCGTAGCTGTTGATGATGTCGATATTTTGATAAACCGCGTCGGCGGTGCCGGCGTACCACTGCGTTTCCGAAACGCGCTGGCTGGCGGGGAGAATATCAAAACTCTCGTTGCGCTCGATGCGCAAAAAATTCCAGCCGCGCTGCAGATGCCGGATGAGGCTGTGAGCTTTGTACTGGGTCGCCACCGCGATGCGCCGGATTCCCGAGTTGAGCGCGTTCGAGAGCGCGAAGTCGATAATGCGCGACTTGCCGCCGAAATACACGGCCGGCTTGGCCCGCTTATCCGTAAGCTCCATGAGCCGAGTGCCGCGGCCGCCCGCCAACACGTACGCCATCGCATGGCGGCTCAGCGGGGCACCAAGGCCCGTCAGTTGTCTCCCCAATTTCAGCGACTCCGGTAAGCAAGCAGAGAAATAACGCGCGGGAACCGTTATCGCGACGCACCTGGCTTTACCCCGCAAGGGAGCCCTTAAGCGATTAGCGTCAATGCTCCCGGCGCGGGCGGCACCGCAGACAGCGGATCGGGCGCGCCTTTGAAACGCTGTAGGTGGGCGAACCGCGGTCCGGCGTGCTAATCGAGGGCGACATCACCGTAGACCCCGCCGGACGATGAGCGGCCGCAGGCTCGGTCCGCGGCGGGGCCGCCTCGGACGCCGCATCGAGCTGTCCTCGCGCGAGCGAGCCCTGGCCGTGCGAGTAGCGACGAATCGTCCCCCCGCTCATGCGCACTGGGCAGCTTGCGGCACGTGCTCGCCGCGCAAAAATGCCGCGAGCATGGCGTTAACGACGTCCGGCGCGTCTTGCTGAACCCAGTGCGAGACGCCGGGCAAATAGCGCAAGGTCAAATCGCGAACGTAGGACTCGGTGCCCACGGTGGTGTCCTTGGTGAGCGCGACATCGGCTTCGCCCCAGATCAGAAGCGTCGGCGTTTCGATCGGTGGGTACGGTCGTCGTGCGAGGCGCCAGCCATCGCGGGCGAGGGCGCGATACCAATTGAGCATCGCGGTCAAGGCACCCGGTTCGCACGCGTTCGCGCGATAGAGGTCGAGCACGTGGTCCGGAAAGCCGCTGGGGTCGGCCGCGGTGGAACGGAAAGCGCGCGCGATCGGTTCGGCACGGTTCCGGCGCAAGGCGAACTCGGGGAGCAGCGGCACTTGAAAGAACAGCATGTACCACGAGCGCAGCGCCTGACGCGGGCCGCGCACGCGGCGCGCGAACAGCGCGGGATGCGGCGCGTTCATGATCACGAGCCGCTCGAGCGGACGCACGCGGTCGGTTGCGAACAGCCACGCGATCACCGCCCCCCAGTCATGGCCGATGAGCGTTACCGAACGCGCGCCGGCGGCATCGACGAGCGCCGCGACATCCGCGACGAGCAGGTCGGTGCGGTAGTCGGCGACCCGCGGCGGACGGCTCGTGTGGCCGTAACCGCGCTGATTCGGCGCCCACGCGCGATAGCCGAGCCCGGCGAGCAGTGGGAGTTGGTGGCGCCAAGAAATCGCCGCTTCGGGAAACCCGTGCAAGCAGAGCGCTAGCCGATCACCCTGTCCGCACGTATCGACCTCGAAACGCTGCCCATTGGCTTGGACGGTAATCGTCTCGATGGATGCGTGCGCCACGTCAGCCGACCCAAACAGCGCGAAAGGCGCCGGGCCCGCCGGCGCTCTTCACCGCCAACCCCAGCGCGGGTTTAGCTCTTGGCCGAATACACGACACACCAGCCATTGGGGCTGATATTGCCGGCGACGACCTGGCACTGACCTTTCGCCTTTGGATCTTTACCGGGCAGGAACAATTTACAGCCCGAACACTTTGCATTGCCCTTGGGCGTACTCTGATATTGAACGGCATTTTGCGGCGTCTTCGCCGCGGCCGATGCTTCGCTGACCGTCGCGACAGCCGCGGCGGCGGCCAAAGGAAGAGTAAGCAGATTGATAAGAACGGATTTCCGGGACAGATCGCTCAAAATAATAACCTCCAGCAGAATCGGATACTTCCAAGGCTCTAACGGTTCCCCACCGGAGCCCAGTTCCGCACTCAACTCTGCAATCGGAGAGTCTTTCCAACATTTAATTTTATCACTTGGCGCGTCCCGGCCCGCGAGACGTTGGTCCGGCGCGACGAGCCGCGATGAGAGACCGACGCGGCGCGGTGACCGAAGAGCAACGTTCGGCGGACAGGCGTTGCGCGACGGGGGTTTGTCCGCAGACTGCTAGGTGAGGACCGGTATCGGCGGCAGGGGCGCCACGGCGTTGAAGGTCAGACCCGTACCGGTGTCGTCGACGCCGACCCGCACCAACTCGCCGTCGTGGATCTCGCCGGCGAGGATCTTGCGCCCCAGCGGCGTTTCGACTTCGCGCTGGATCGCACGCTTGAGCGGCCGCGCGCCGTAGGCCGGTTCGTAGCCGGTCCGCACGAGGTGCGTTTTAGCCTCGTCGCTGATCTCGAGCGTGATCCGGCGATCAACTAGGCGCGCTCGGACGCGGTCGAGCTGAATCTCGACGATTTCCTTGAGTTGCGCTTCGGACAGCGCATGGAAGACCACCGTCTCGTCGATGCGGTTGAGGAACTCCGGCCGAAAGTGCGCGCGCAGTTCGTCCAAGACCGTCGCCCGCATGACGGCGTAATCCGCACTCCCTTCGTCGTCGCGGTAGTCCAAGATCCGGTGACTGCCGATGTTCGAGGTCATGATGACGATCGTGTTGCGAAAGTCGACCGTGCGGCCCTGACCGTCGGTCAAACGCCCATCGTCGAGAATCTGCAGAAACACGTTGAAGACGTCCGGGTGCGCTTTCTCGATCTCGTCGAACAAAATAACCGAGAACGGGCGACGGCGGACTTGTTCGGTCAATTGCCCGCCTTCGTCGTAGCCGACATAGCCGGGCGGTGCGCCGAGCAGCCGCGCGACGGTGTGCTTCTCCTGGTACTCGGACATATCGATCCGAATGAGCGCACGTTCGTCGTCGAACAAATACGACGCCAGCGCCCGCGCGAGTTCGGTCTTGCCGACGCCGGTCGGACCGAGGAACAGGAACGAGCCCAGCGGACGATTGGGGTCGCCTAAACCAGAGCGCGCGCGCACGATCGCCTCGGCGACGGCGTCGACGGCATCGTCTTGCCCGACGACGCGCTTGTGCAATTCGACATCGAGGCCCAGCAGTTTCGCGATCTCGCCCTGCAGCAATTTGCTGACGGGAATGCCGGTCCAGCGCGCGACGATCTCGGCGATGTCTTCTTCGTCGACTTCTTCTTTGAGCAGCCGCTGGTCGCTTGCGCCAAGCGACGTTTCCTTGTCTTTGAGCGCGCGTTCGAGCTCGCTGAGCTTACCGTATTTGAGTCGCGATGCGGTCGCGTAGTCGGCGTTTTGCGACGCACGATCGACCTCGAGCTTCGTCGCCTCGATCTGCTCGCGCAGCGTGCGCAGCGACTGTACGGCGTCCTTCTCGTTCTGCCAACGCGCTTTGAGGCCGTCGGATTCCTCGTGCAGTTCGGCGAGCTCCGCTTCGAGTTTTTCCAATCGCGCGCGCGACGCGCCGTCGCTCTCGCGGCGCAGCGCCTCGCGTTCGATTTCCAACTGCATGATGCGCCGCGACGCCTCGTCGAGTTCCGTCGGCATCGAGTCGATCTCGGTGCGCAGCTTGGCTCCGGCTTCGTCGACCAAATCAATCGCCTTGTCGGGTAAGAAGCGATCCGCGATGTAGCGGTTCGAGAGCACGGCCGCGGCGACGAGCGCCGAGTCCTTGATCCGCACGCCGTGATGAACTTCGTATCGTTCACGCAAGCCGCGGAGGATCGAGATCGTATCCTCGACCGAGGGCTGATCGACCGTGACCGGCTGAAAGCGGCGTTCCAGCGCGGCATCCTTCTCGATGTACTTGCGATATTCGTCGAGCGTCGTCGCGCCGATCATGTGCAGTTCGCCGCGCGCCAAGAGCGGCTTGAGCAGGTTGCCGGCG
>PLAE01000116.1 GCA_003134035.1 Candidatus Velthaea versatilis | reverse complement strand
ACGACGCCAACGTTGCTCTGAAGCGGATGCATAGCTATGTTCGCTCGGCTTGGCTGTCGCGGCGTTACAGGGGGGTCGCGCGGAGGCGAAAACGAACCGCGTTGCTCGGGCCGGGCTGTTTCCGCCGCGCGGTTCGCAAGGTGCCGGCGCGGGTCGCCCCTTGGCGATTTCGCCGGCTGGAGTCAGACAGCCATCGCCGGCGCCGGGATATCCGCGGCACGGACGTAATCGGCGCCGAGCTGTGAAAACAGTTCGCGTTCGGGGATCGGCGTCGGAACGACGAGCGGGACGCCGGCCAACAGCCGTTGGGCAAGGTTCGTCCACGGTCCGCCGATGAAGCCGGTGGGATCCTGTTCGAAGACCGTTTGAGCGGTCAGCCGGCTTTTGCGGACGCCGTCGTTCTCTGGGATCACGGTAAGAACGGACGATCCGATGCGGGCGGCGTACGGACCGACCAACTCGGCATTGCTGGCCCGGTTGGCGACCAGACCGGCGAGGGTTCCGCCGCCGGTTTTTTGCTTGATCCCGATCGCCGTGGCGATCCGGTTCGCGGCGAAGATCGAGTCGAAGTCGTTCGTCGCGACGATGATGACTTGCTCGGAATGTTGGAGCGGCGCGGAGAAGCCGCCGCACACGACATCGCCGAGAACGTCGAAGATCATGACCTCGTAGTCTTTGTAGACGCCGAACTTTTCGAGCAATTTGACCGTCTCGCCCACGACGTAACCGCCACAGCCGGCACCGGCGGGTGGACCGCCGGCCTCGACGCAATCGACCCCGAATTTCCCTTTGAAGATGATCTCGTCGCGTTCGATCTCGTCGGTCTTGAATTTGCAGCCCGAGAGCACTTCGACCACGGTGGGAATGAGGTTGCCGGTCAGCGTGAACGTGGAATCGTGCTTGGGATCGCAGCCGACTTGAATCGTCTTTTTTCCGGCGCGGCCGAACGCGGCAGAGAGATTTGACGAAAACGTGCTTTTGCCGATTCCGCCTTTGCCGTATACCGCGATCTTGAGCATGCTATCCTCCGGACGACGCCGCGACGGCTGCCGCAGGTCCTGGAAAGAACCGTACTCTGGTGCGGCAAGTCGAACGGTGATACCCATCACCGGCGTTGAAGATAGCCCTACCCCCGCTCAGCGAAAGAGGCCTATGTCTGAATCCCCAACGTACATCCCCGTTCTAGCAATCCTCATCATCACGGCCGTCGGCTCGATTGCCGCGTTCTTCATCATGCCGCCCTTGCTCGACAAGATCGACCGCACCGGGAAGGTCGGAATCTTCGGGTTCTGATCGTCACGATTTCGCGCGAGTACGGTGCGGCCGCCCAGGCGGTCGCCCGGGCGCTCGCCGAGCTACTCGGATATCGCCTCGTCGACGAGGAGCTTCCGCGCTTGATCGCGGCCCGTCTCGCCGTCCCGGCCGACCTGGTCGAAACGATTGAAAATCGGCGGCCGGGTTTCGGCGAACGGCTGCTGGCCGGTCTTGGCGGTGCGGTCCCCGAGGTGACGCAGCCGGCGCCACCGCCGGTCGACGATCTGACCGCCGCCTACCGTCACGAGGTCGAGGCCCTGGTTCGCGCCGCCGCGGCGGACGGAGACGCGATCGTGTTGGGCCGCCTCGGCAGTGCCGTCCTGGGCAAGCGTCCCGACCTCGTGCGCGTTTTCGTTTACGCCCCGCTAAGCTGGCGTATTGCCAACGTGAGCGCGTCGCTGGGCTGCAGCGAGGCGGCCGCGCGCGGGGAGATCGCGCGCATCGACGATGCGCGCCGCGCTTACGCGCGCGAATACTATCGCCTGGCGTGGGACGACCCGCACAACTATGACCTGACCGTCGACACGTCGCGCTACGGCATCGACGGCGCCGCCGCCGTGATCGCGTGCGCCGCGCGCGCCGCGCAAACGGCGCGGTGAAAGCGCCATCCGGGAGCGCGACCGCCGAGCCGCGTTTCCCCGACCGCCGGCCCGGCTTTTTCGGCGCGCTCCGGTTTCGCGATTTTCGCTTGCTCTGGGCCGGGCTGCTGATCAGCAATCTGGGCACCTGGATGCAATTCACCGCGCTGGGTTATGAGGTCGTCCATCTCGCGCCCAACGCGCATCTCGCCGCCCTCGACGTCGGGCTGATCGGCGCGGCGCGGGCGCTGCCGGTGCTGCTGCTCTCGCCATTTGCCGGCGTCGTTGCCGACCGCTACCCGCGCCGGCGGGTGCTGCTCGCGACCAACGCGTGCACGGCCGTGCTCTCGCTCATCCTGGCGGTCATTATCGCGACGGGCGCGGCGACGATCGTGCTGCTGATGCTCGTTAGTGGGCTCTTGGCCGCGACGCAGTCCTTCGACGCTCCGGCGCGGCAGAGCTGGGTTCCGATTCTGGTTCCGCGCGAATTCGTGGGCAATGCGATCGGACTCAATAGTTTGGCCTTCAACGCGCCGTCGGTTCTCGGGCCGCCGATCGCCGGCCTCATCATCGCCGGCGCCGGCGTTGCGCCGTGCATGTTCGCCAATGCCGCCTTGACGCTGGCGGTGGTCGTCGCGCTGTTGTTCATGCGGCCCGTT
The DNA here is from genome assembly GCA_003134035.1 of Candidatus Velthaea versatilis. GTDB lineage: Bacteria > Vulcanimicrobiota > Vulcanimicrobiia > Vulcanimicrobiales > Vulcanimicrobiaceae > Velthaea > Velthaea versatilis. The sequence goes on along the minus strand of PLAE01000116.1, from coordinate 9,245 downwards.
GCGGCGAGCTCGAGCCGGCGCGAAAGCGTGTGGTCGTCGATCGCCGGCGGCATCGCGTTCATCGTGCATCATCCGTCGCTGCGCTGGATCGTGCTGCTGCTGATCGTCACGTCGCTGTGCGTCCGGCCGTATAACTTTTTGCTGCCCGCGTATGCCGCGCACGTGATCGGCACCGATGCCCGGGGTCTGGGCGCGCTCATGGCCGCGACGGGTTTGGGAGCGATGGGCGGTGCGGTGCTGACGGCGGCGTTTGTCCCGCAGCGGCGTTCGGCGCTCTGGGCGGGGTCGGCGCTGATCATCGCGCTGGGGGCGATCGGATTGGGTGCGACCGCGTCGATGCCGGTCGCGCTCGGGGTGCTAACCGTCATGGGACTAGCCACGCTGACGTTCTTGGGTTCGTCGAATATCTTGCTGCAGACGCTGGCGCCCGACGATATGCGCGGGCGCGTCATCTCGGTGTATTCGATGGTCGTGTTGGGCTTCGTGCCCGGCGGCACGCTACTGCTGGGTGCCATCGCGTCGCTGCTCAACCTGCGTGAAGCGCTCATCATCGGCGGCATCGCCTCAGCAATATGCGGCACCTGGATCTACGCGTCGCAGCCGGAACTACGCGCGGTTTGACGAGCGGCTCGCGAGGTCTTCTCGTGCTCGATGGCCGTGTGAAGTTTTTTGAGCTTTGTAAGCGATCTTACTGGCTGCGTTGATCCGCTCGAGCATACTGTGCTTGGGCGTTCGCGGGCGGTATCGGATCGATGCGGAGCCGTTTGCGCCCCCCAATTGCATGCTCGCTATTCTTATCGATAAGGAAACACACGTGATCCGTCCGATCCAGATGATCTGGCTCCTGTTTGCTGCGGCGCTGGCAACCGGACTCGCAGAACCGCGACCTGCGCTAGCGGGCGACACCGCGAGCGCCGCATCGATCGACTGCTCCAAAGCCGATGCGACGATGATGATGAAGCCCGCGCTGTCCATGTCGGCCATCAAGTCGACCGGCGACCCCGACCGAGACTTTGCCCACGCGATGCTCGTGCATGACGCCGCGATGACGGCGATGATGAAAACGGAGATCGCCTGCGGGAAAAACGCCAAGCTCAAGGCCATGGCGCAAAAGAGCCTCGACCGAACCGCAGCCGACGACGCCTTTCTGCGCCAAATCGTCGGCGGCGGCGGATAAATAAGCGGGGCCCGGCGCTTCGCGGGAACCAACGCCGCGACCCGCGCTCAGGCGTCGTTCTTGGTCAACTGGCGACGGTACGTCGCCAATTCCACGTCGGCGTCGAGTTCGTTGAGCTTGTCCTTGAGCCGCTGCTCGAGATCGCGGTCGTCCCACATCCCGCGCCGCTGGGTGTCGAGCAGAATCTCGCCCAAGTCGCGGGTTTTGTGCGGGTTGGCATCCGAGATGCGGTCCCATTCGGTCAGCGTGACTTCGACCGTGCGTTTCCACAAGTCGGGCGAGATCGTATCGCCCAGTGCCGCCTCGGTCGAGCGCATCGCTTTGAAAATGTCGCCGAACTCCATCACGCCCGAGTAGCCGTGCTGCATCATCCGATCGCGCCAGGCTTGCGAATGAAAGCGCGTGAGCACGCCGTTGACGACGACGTTGCGGAAGTTGCGCACCTTGGGCTCGCGCCGGGTCAGATCGCTCACCACGATCATCGTGTCGCTCTGCCCCATGGTTCGCTTCGCCGCGCCAAAGGCCGAGGTGAACGAGGCGAACATATCTTCCTTGACCGGCCCGCCGGCGGCCATCTGCACGAGCGGTTGCTGGATCACCTCGACCCGCTCGACTAAATAGCGCTGGACGACGGCGGCCGGTTCGACGACGATCGAGGCGTATTGCGGCAAATAGGCGTTGCAGTTGTCGCTCATCCACGCGTTGCCGATGTCGTTGAAGTCGCCGAACTTGCCGGTGTCGAGCATCGCACCGACTTGGCCCATGAAGGCGTCTTCGCCCATGCCGAAGCAGCGCGCGCGCGCCAGGCGCGGCTCGATGCCGCTCGCGATCATCTCGTCGGTATGGCGTTTAACGTGGTTCCACTCGTGCGGTTCGTCGGCGAGCGCCGCGAGTTCGGCGGCTTCATGGATGAGCCGAATCGCACCCGGGAACGTGTTCTTGAAGACCACCGAGGTATTGGCGAGGATGTCGATGCGCGGCCGGCCGAGTTCGTCGAGCGACATGAGTTCGACGGTCTCGGCCCGGTTGAAGCGGTCCTTGCGGACGCGCGCGCCCATTAGATCGAGCGCCTGCGCGATGCCGACGCCGTCGCTTTCGAGCACTTCGGAGCCCCACAGCACGACGCCGACGGCGGCCGGATAGTGCCCGCGTTCGGCGACGGCGGCGTCGACGATCTGCTCGACGGTGCGCCGCGCTTTGCGCTGCGCGGCTTCGCGCGGCAGCATGCGCACGTCGGTCGAGGCCATGTTGCGACCCGTCGGCAGGACGCTCCAATCGCCGACGACTTCGCCGCCCATCGACGGTTCGAGATAACGGCCCGAAAGCGCGCGCAGCAAGCCGGCGCGTTCGTGATCGCCGACGCTGCCCAGTTGCGCGTAGAGTTCGCGGGCCCGCTCGATGAACGTGCCGAGCTCCGCGGCATCGTACGGATTCTTGACCAGCTTATAGCTGCCGATGGTGCGCGTTTGCAGGATGCCGAACATCGCGGAGCGGCCCAGCGAGCCGCCGCGCAGGACTTCGACCGCGATGATCTCGCGGCCGGCGTCGCGCAACCCGTCGATGAGGTCGTGATGGTAGGTGCCGTCCGCGTCGCGGCCTTCGGGCGTCCGCTTGATGCCGTCGTAGTCCATGCCGTAGCAGTTCGCGATGAGGCGATAAAGATCGACGTCGCAGAATTCCAGGCACGCCTCGAAGGTCGAGCGGCGGTCGTCGGGACTCAGGTTGCGGCCGAAGACGTGCTGGCCGGCCGGCGCGAATTCGCCTTCGATCGAAACGAGTTCGTCGTGGACGCGCGCGACGAACGAGCGCTCGTCGGCGTACGTTTCGCCCGGCGATTCGATGCGCAGGCCCGAGCGCTCGATGACCTCGGCGATCTCGGCGGCGAGGTCGGCGCGCTTCTCGAGTTCGCCCGAATTCGTATTATAGTAGTCGTGCACGAGCCGGTGCAGGTTGCGCAGATCCGCGCTGCCTTCGACCGCGACGAGCGGCGGGCACAAGTGGGAGAGGATCGTCGCGTACGAGCGGCGCCGGGCGATCGACGCTTCGACCGGATCGACGATGTTGAAGACGTAGGCGTGCGGCGTGCGGTCGATGAGAAACTCGGGATAGTCGCCGGCGGCCGGGCACCACTCTTTGCCCTTCGACCATTCGACGAGCCCATGCGTACCGACATGGACGAGCGCGTCGGCGTTGAAGCGCCGCGTCGCGTAACGGTACGACGCCAGGAGCCACGGCGACGGCGGCGCGCCCTTGTCGTGAATGGCGCTGAGGTCTTCCATGCCGCGCATATCCTGCAAGAGCACGAGCACGTTGCCGTACCGCAGACCCTTGATCGGGATCGTCGCCGGCGGCTGGCCCCACACGTCGTAGAACAGCGCTTCGTGAGCCAGCGGCAGATCGTGGACCCAATCGCGAATCTCGGTGCTCGAGACCGCGCCGACCGTTTCGTAGCCGGCGTACATGCTTTGCAGCCGTTCCGAGAGGCCGGCGTCCGTTTCGTCGATGTCGCGCACACCGTAGCCGTCCTCGCGCAGCGCTTCGAGCATCGAGCGGACCGATGCCGCGACGTCGAGGAACAGCGCGACGCCGACGTTGCCCGGGCCGGGCGGGAAGTTATAGACGAAGAGCGCGATCTTCTTGTCGGCATTGGCGAGCGCGCGCAATTTGAGCCAGCGGGTCGTGGTCTCGGCGACGAGCTCGACCCGGTCGGCGATCGGTTCGAGGGCGCTCACGTCGACGGAGGTCTGCTCGCGCGAGCAGATCGGCGGGAATGGCTGGATGCCTTCGGTTTCGGGCGTGACGACGTTGCCGATGTATTCCAGCGACGCGACCCCGAACTTGGAACTCGCCAAGTCCGCTTTGGACATCGCGGCGTTGACCGGCGAGGTGTAGACGCGCGGATCACCTAATTCGCGAATCAATTCGATCGTCGCGTCGGGCGACCCCGCGAACATCGAACCGGCCAAGTACAGCGGCACATTATGGTAAACCGCGCCAACGAGCGGGGCTTTCGTTTTGGTCGCCAGCAGGTGGCGGCGCGCGACGATGTGCGCGTTGAAGACGGCGGTCATCGAGCAGATGACGCCCACGCCGCGCTTCTCCCAAGCGGCGATCGCCGCGTTGAGCGTCGGATGGTTCCATTCAACGAGGAACAAGTCGTGGGTGATGAACCCGACGCGCGCCCAGGCCGCCTGGCCGTAGGTCTTCGCGAACCACGGCTCATACCACGCTAAGTACGCTTCGGGCGTCGCGAAGAGTCCCTGGTGAGCGGGGTGGTAGATGCCTTCGTTTTCGACTTTTTCGGGCAGCTCCACCTCGGGCTGGTAGGCGCCGTTCATGAAGTGCTTCATTAAATACAAGAACATGTTCTCGATGTTCTTGACGCTGCGGTTGTTCCAGTAGCCGATCATGACGAGCGATTTGAAGACCGGCTTCTTCATGATCTTGGCCATCAGCGGCGCGGCGCCGACCATCTTCTGCATGCCCAGGAAGCCTTCGCGCGCTTCCCATAGCTCGTCGATCGTCTCGTGCTTGGATTTCGCCGCATAGCGCTTAATGGCCATCGACAGCTCGCGCATCGGATTCGACTTGTTCATATCGAAGGTGAAGCCCAAGGACTTGAACATCAGCCCCTGAAGCCGCGGATCGGGGATGTCGTACCAGAGGAACTTGACCCCGTCGAGTTCGCCCGCCCGATCCATGTCGGTCATGAGCAGGGCCATCCGCTCAACGGTGTCGTTGGTCATCGACTGCCACCCGACGACCACGTCGGCACCGCGGATCGCGGTCCGCAGCCGGCCCAGCGCGGCCGGATCGTTGAAATCCGCCGCGCCGAAGTGTTCGAGTTCCCAGGGCTGCCCCGTTTTCTCCCGCAGCGCGCGAAACGCGAGGCGCATCGCGTTCGCGCGCTCATCGGGGGCCCAAGACGAATAACCGACGACCTTCATAGCCTGACGCTACGCTGCCGGACCGCGCCCCTCGGTGATAGCCGTCACCCGGGCCGCGGCTGCCGGCCAATTAAAAAAAAGCGAGCCGAGCGTAAACGCGACTCGCCGGTATTCCCGCGGGGCCCGAAACTAAACGGAGGCTTTGGCCTTGCGCGTTGCGGCTTTGCGACCAGCCGTCTTGCGAACGGTTTTCTTGACGCCCGTTTTCTTGCGCGCGGTTGCCTTCTTGCGCGTGCCGGTCGCCTTCTTGCGAACGGTTTTCTTCGCGCTGGACGATTTGCGAACCGACGTCTTTTTGCGACCGGGGGACTTTTTGGCGGCCGACTTTTTGACGCCCGCTTTCTTGCGCGGAGCGGCTTTACGGACGGTTTTCTTCGCACTCGTCGACTTGCGCGTCGAGGTCTTCTTGCGGGCTGTCTTTTTTGCGGCGGTCTTCTTCGCCGTACGTTTCACTGCCATTAGTTGAAGCAATGATCCTTTCTCTCACCGCGGGTGGCGGCGAACGCGACCGGCGGGCAGCCGGCTGATGTTATTCATTGTTATAGCATCAAGAAGGAATTTTCGCAACAATATCCGTTAACGCAAAGTAGCGGCCGTTGGCGATTGCGGCGAGTTCGCGCATGAGCGGGTAGGCCTCGTACGTATCGAGGTTGATGAACGTCATGGCCGCGCGGCCCGCGATCGTCGCCGCCAGCGCCCGGCACTGCTCGCCGGCCAGCTCCATGAGCGCCTTGCTCTCGCCGTTCGCAAGTGCCGATGAAATAAGGCTTTCCTCGCCGAGCGGAACGTTTGCGCGGCCATCGGAAAAGATTGCGACGTCGATGAGCGCGCCCGAATTCGCACGCCGAAAACGCTCGGCGATCCGGCGCACGTGTTCGAGCGCGCCGGCCAGCGGTGTCAAAGCCTTTACATTTCCGGGCTCCAGTTCGAGCAGCCGCGAGGCGACGAGATCGATGTTGCGGCCGGTGTTTTCGTCGACGACGACCTCCGCGCGCGGCCCCCAGCATGAAACGAGCGCCGCCCGTTCGCGCTCGGCGTAGACGGGGCGGAGCAGTTCGCGCGCCGCCGACCGGACGTATTCGGCGGCATCGCGCGTCGACAGCGACGCGTCGACCACGAGGATGTTGAGGCGCGGCGGCGCGGCGACTTCGACGCGTTCTTGCGGTTCGGGCGCGAGTCCGGCGTTGGTCGCCACCCTCCGATCCAAGATCGTCGCACCGATATCGAGCCGGCCGCTCTGGAGCGGACGCGTCGCGATCGGTTGACCTTCGCTTGCGGCGTGCGGCAGTTTCTTTGGCGCCGGGCGCTGCGTGAGTTCGGGCGAAACGATCGTCGACGGTCCCGACGGCGGTGTCTGGTCGTCGGCCGCGGCATCGTCGGCGGCCGTGGTTTGTTCGAGCGCGTTGCGGATTGCCGCGTCTTCGGCGAGATGATCGGACAGTGCTTCGACTTTGAGCCGCGAACGGCGCAGCCGTGCGGCCAGCGGCAAAACGCGTGCGACGTCGGCTTCGGTGGCTTGCGCCCGGCCTTCCCACGCCGCGAGCGCCGCTGCGGCTTCGAGCGCGACGATCTCGGTGCGATGGCTGTCGATGCCCAAACGTGTGACTGTTTCGATCGCGACGCGTTCGGCCGGTTCGCTAACACCGACGTCGGGCAAGAGTTTGATCGCGCGGGCCAGGCGCGCGCGGTACGTTGTGGTCTCTTTGGCGTAAAGCGCGGCGAAGGCGTGGGGGTCGCGCGCGAAGCGCGCATTGCGCCGGTAAATCTCGAGCCGGTTGGTGCGATCGTTCTCAGCCGCGATGAAGACGCGCAGCCCGATGCGGTCGGTGATTTGGGGACGCAGTTCGCCTTCTTCGGGGTTCATCGTGCCGACGAGGGTGAAGCGCGACGGGTAGTCGATCGCGTGCTGACCGCGTTTGACGTGCACGACGCCTTGCGCTGCTGCATCGAGCAAGGCGTCGACGACGACGTCGGCGAGCAGATTGATCTCGTCGACATAGAGCACGTTCCGATTCGCCGCCGCCAGCAAGCCGGGCCGAAACGCGATGCTGCTGCGTTCGAGCGCGGCGCGCAGGTCGACGGCTCCCACCACGTCGTCGAGTTGCGCGTTGGCCGGCAGTTCGACGATCTCGCCGCGCGTTTTGCGCGCCGCGATCTTCGCCCCGCGTTCGCGCGTTTGGGCGCACGCTTCACACAGATTCGCGCCGTGCGGATCGCAGCCGTACGGGCATGTCGCCCGCTCGAGTACGGGCAGCAGTTCGCCCGCGGCGCGCACCAGCGTGGTCTTGCCGGTTCCCTTCGGCCCGGTGAGCAGCACGCCACCGATGCGCGGGTTGATCGCGGCGAGCGTCAATGCGAGCTTGGACTCCGTTTGCGCGACGACGGCGACGAACGGATAGGGAACGTAGGTTGCGCGAGCGGCGGTAGGCATGAGCTGGGCGTTTGCGCTTGGGGCACCGCGTTCATCTTCGCGCGCGGCGCGCGGTCTCGATTGGACTTCACCACCGTCGACATTGAAGTAGTTATCGTGTTCGCGCGTCTTAAGCGCCGCGCCAAACACGGAAGTTGCAACGTCGTTTCTCACTCGGTCCGGGCGTCCGGCCCGGATGGTGGTCGTCCGCACGGCGGCGCAAAGATCGGTCCCCGGCCGCCGAAGTCGGCGGTATGCAGAAGATCATCGACGGCGTCAGGCTCGGCTACGATGTCGCCGGCACGGGTCCCGCGCTCGTGCTCCTTCACGGTTTCCCGCTCGACCGCACGATCTGGGACGCACCTTTCGGTGCGCTCGCCGGCCGCTGCCGCGTGATTCGGCCCGATTTTCGCGGCTCGGGCGAGTCGGCGTGCGGCGAGGGGCCAGCGCTGATGGAAACGCTCGCCGGCGACGTGTTCGGCCTGCTCGACGCGCTTGGCGTGGAGCGCGTGATCCTGGCCGGGCATTCGATGGGCGGTTACGTCGCGCTGGCGTTCTTTCGCATGTATGCCGAACGCGTCGCCGGTCTCGCGCTCGTTGCCAGCCACGCGGCGGCCGACTCCGCCGCGCGCCGCGCGGCGCGCGACACGCTGGGCGCCGCGCTTGAAGCTCGCGGGGCGGCCGCGTTGAACGACGCGATCGACGCCATGCTGCCCGGGCTCTTGGGTCCGCGCGCCGCCGCGGACGCGGCGCTGGTGGCGCGCGTTCGCGTGATCATGGCGCGCCAGTCGCCCGCCGGCGCCGCGGCGCAGGTCCTCGGGATGAAGCTGCGCGTCGGCTCCGAGGATCTGCTCGAAGACATCGCGGTCCCCGCGGCGATCGTTATCGGCGACCGTGATCCGCTCATCACGCTCGCGACGGCCGAAGGCACCGCTGCGGCCATCGCCGGCTGCGCGGTCGAGTGCATCGCCGGCGCCGGTCATCTGCCGATGCTCGAAGCCCCGCAGGCGACCACCGCGGCGCTCGAACGGCTAATCGTCCGCTGCGCGTCGACGGCCTGACCGGATCGCGCTTAGCCCGTGAGCAGATCCGCGTAACGTTCGCGCAGCTCGCGCTTGAGAAATTTACCGACGCCGGTGCGCGGAATCGCATCGACGAAGACGATGCGGTCAGGCAAGCACCACTTGGCGACGCGTTCGGCCAGCCAGTCGCGCAGCGCGATCTCGTCGCCCGGCGCGTCGCGCACGACGACCGCGGCGACGGGGCGCTCCATCCACTTCTCGTGCGGTAAACCGAACACGCAGGCTTCCTTGACGTTGGGATGACCCATGAGCGCGTTCTCCAGCTCGACCGAACTGATCCACTCGCCGCCCGATTTGATCATGTCTTTTGAGCGGTCGACGATCTCCAGGTAGCCGTGCTCGTCGACCGTGACGATGTCGCCGGTCTTGAACCAGCCGTCGAAGAACGCCGCACGCGTCGCGGCTTCGTTCGCGTAATACTGCGCGGCGACCGCGGGCCCGCGCACATAGAGCTCGCCGCGCGCGACGCCGTCCTGGACGACCGGGTGATGGTCGTCGTCGAGCACCTTCCACTCGACGATCGGCGAGAACGGGCCTTGCTTGAGGCGAACCAGGCGGCGCTCCTCGGGCGGCAAGCCGTCGAGTTCGCCTTTGACGTACGACACGCTGCCGATCGGGCTCATCTCGGT
>PLAE01000011.1 GCA_003134035.1 Candidatus Velthaea versatilis | reverse complement strand
CGCCCAGCGGCTCTTCGGCCGCGCTGACAAGCGGCGAAACGGTTACCCTCAAAGCGGCGTTCGCGTTGTACGACGCTTCGATACTCGGAATGGACGACGTGCTCGGGCGCCGAATCCGAGCGCTCCAACGTCGCGAAATCACGATCTTTGCGCTCGTGTTCACAGCGATCGGGGTTGCCGCCGCGCTCATGGTGATCACAGCGCGGTCGGTGTCTGGGCAGCTCCGACAGATAAGTTCCGCAATCAAATTGGTCGTCAACGAAGATATTGCCGCGTTAGCGCTGGGTTTTGCCCGTCTCGCGGGCGGTGATCTCACGGCGCAGTTTTTCTCGCGCCGAAAACCGCTCTCCATCAAAGGCAACGATGCGATCGGCGAATTGACGAGGACCTACAACACGTGGACTGAGGCTCTGGGACAAATAGCGGTGGAGTACAGTGCTGCCATGAGCAATCTCAGCGGCTTGATCGCGGCACTCGCAAAAAGCAGTCAGACCTTGGCTGCGGCGTCGGTTCAATCAGCGGCTGCCGCCGAAGTGGCGCTCACGGCGATCTTCGAGATCAGCCAAAGCGGCGAAGCGGTGGCGGTCGGAGCGAGCACTCAAGCTAGTGAGCTCGCCGATGCGGCGACGGCCATCGAGGAGCTCAACCGGACCGCCGAACAGATCGCTGTTGCTGCAAGAGAGCAGGCGGAGTCGATAACCCGCACGACGACGGAGCTGCGAAACCTCGACAACGGGATCGGCGAACTCTCCGCGCAAAGCGCGATGTTGAACTCGGCGGCGCGTGAAGCATCCTCCGAAGCATCGATGGGAACCACGGCTGTCTCGGAGACCGCCGGGACGATTGCCACGCTCAAGACGGTGTCGGCGAAAGCCGGCAGCGCGATGTCCAGCCTCGAGGAACGCTCGGCCCAGGTCGAGCAGATTGTCGATACGATCGAAGACATCGCCGATCAGACGAACCTGCTCGCCCTCAACGCTGCCATCGAGGCCGCCCGCGCAGGTGAACATGGCCGCGGGTTCGCCGTCGTGGCCGATGAAGTGCGCAAGTTGGCCGAGCGCAGCTCGACGGCAACCAAAGAAATCTCGAAAATCTTGGGCGCCATCAAGCTCGAAACCGTCGCGGCCGCGACGGCAATGCGATCGTCATCGGCCTCGATGGAATCCGGGATCATCGTTTCAGAGCGCGCTTCACGCTCGCTGGAGAGCGTCAGAACGGCGATCGCAACGACCACGACAGTGGCTGAGCAACTCGGTATCCGCGCTCAAGACATGCGTGACGCCTCGGCGCGCGTGACGGACAATATGGTCAGCGCACAGGCGGCCGTCGAAGAGAGCGCCGCGGCAGCGTCGGAAATGCGCAGCACCACCGCTTTCGTGGCGAACGTGATGGTTCCGGCCGTCGCAACTTCTTCACGCAACGCGGAACTGGCGCAATCGTCCAACGTTGCCACGCAGAAGCTGATGCTCACGCTGGGCGAAATCGAGGAAACCGCCCGCGCCCTGAACACGGAAGCGGAGGATATCAAACGGCTCGTCGCCACCTTCGTGGTCAAGGAAGATAGCGAACCACCCCTCCGAACGGCAACCAAAACGATTGCCCGTCGCGCCGAGCCCGTAAGCGCGGCTTCGTTTCGTCCGGAAAAGATCGAGCTGTTCTGAACGCACGGCAGCTCCTCCCAATGACTCGACGGCGACCGTCTACCGGCGTTGCCGGGTCACTTCTGGCGCATGAGTAAACCCCTCCATTCGGCGCGACTTCCGAATCGAGGGGAAAGACATGAACCAAACCATCAACGCCGTTCCCGGCGGCGTTCGCTGATGCCACCCGTCGCGGAACGCAATTCGCCGGTCGACCTCGAGAGTTGCGCGCGAGAGCCGATTCACCTCATCGGGCGCATCCAATCGCATGGAGTGTTGTTCGCTCTATCCGAGCCGGATCTCATCGTGCGGCAGGTCAGCGCCAACGCGAGCACGTTGCTCGGTACGCCGGTCGACGCCATCTTAGGCAAATCGATCGAGGCGGTTCTCGGACCGCCGCAGTTCGAGACATTCCGATCCCGGCTCCGCAGTGACGACTTGGCCCCGGCTAGCTCGCTGCGCGTGTCGATCGGCAAACCTGCGGTCGAAATGAATTGCGTCGCGCACCGGCACGATGGCGTGCTCATCGTGGAATGCGAATTCGTGAAGGGGGCGCACTGGGTCGCGCCGGCCGAGCTTTCCGCGAACATACAAATTCTGCTCGAGCGTATGGAACGCGCGACCACGATTCTCGATTACTGTCGCGTCGCCGCCAGCGAGATTCAACGGTTGAGTGGTTTTGATCGTGTGATGATCTACCAATTCGACCCGGAGTTCAACGGCGAGGTCGTTGCGGAGAACGGCGGCGTAACGGAACCACGAAGCCCCGGGAACCTGAAGTATCTCGGACTGCGGTTCCCGTCGACCGACATGCCGGCCCAAGCGCGGGAGCTCTTTCTCCAGAACCCGCTGCGCGCGATCGCCGACATCGATTCAGCGCAGATCCCGATCACCCCGGAGATTGGTCCGCGAACGGGTCGACCGCTGGATATGAGACATACATTTCTGCGCAGCGCCTCAGCCATTCATCTCGAGTATCTGCGAAATATGGGCGTTCGCGCGAGCATGGCCATTTCCATCGTCGTGAAGGGACGCCTATGGGGGATGGTCGCGTGTCACCACGCCAAGCCATGGCACGTGGATTGCTCGACGCGTGCCATCTGCGAAATGATCGCGCGAAACCTAGCTTTGCAGGCGTCCCTGCGGATCGCGGATGCCGCACAGCAGTCGCAGGTGGCCTCCCGTGAACTGCTCGAGGATTTCGCCGACGAGCTCGAAGAGGCCGACGGTTCTGTCAATTCACGGTCCTTCGGCGGTACGCGGTTCATCGAGCTTTTCGATGCGGATGGACTCGTTTCGCACCTCGGCGGAGTCGTCGCGTTGCAGGGCGTGACCGAGTCTCACGCTGCGCTGTTGCCGGTCATCGAGAAATTAAAGAAGCTCGCGGTGCGCGGCATCGCGAGCTCCGATAAGCTCACCGCACTCGATGCCGGCGCCGAGTCGTACCGCAGCAAAGCTAGCGGGGCGCTATACATCGGGATCAACGAGCGAGCCAACGATTATCTGCTGTTCTTGCGCCGCGAGCTGGTGGAGACGGTCGAATGGGCGGGAAATCCCGACAAGTCCGTCAATACCGATGCCGCCGGAAGATTGAGCCCGCGAGTGTCGTTCGCGGCTTGGCAAGAAACGGTCCATGGGCGCTCCCGGCCTTGGAGCGAAGCAGAGCTCGACAGCGCGCGCGCCCTGCGGGTCCAAGTGCGTCATTTGCAAGACATTGCGAAGTTGCGCCAGCTCGAAGAGCGCGAGAGCTAACCCGGCGCGGCGGCTTGCGCGGAGTCGGATGGACGGTTGCGCTCTGCTGGCGTCGGCCGCGGCGGTCGCGCGACGACGAGTCGCGGCTTGCGGCGAGCAAAACGTGTCACCCGGGCGCCGCTCTTTTTTGCAAGCTGGTACTCGTTTAATTCCGACCGCCGAATGCGCGTCTCGATGATGCCGACGATGGCCGCGGCGAGGGTGTGCAGTTGCGCCCGCTGCGTTTCGGTTAACTTTCCCGGTTTGCGATCGATGACGCATAACGTTCCCAGTGCTAGTCCATTTCGGACGATCAGCGGCGCACCGGCGTAAAAGCGAATATGCGGAGGGCCGGTAACTAACGGGTTGTCGGCAAAACGAGGATCGGCGTGCGTGTCGGGCACCTCAAAGATGTCCTGCTGCAAAATTGCATGACCGCAAAACGAGACATCCCGTGCCGTCGAGGTGACGCCACCTAGCCCGCATTGCGATTTGAACCACTGGCGGTCCTCGTCAACCAGGCTCACGACGGCGATCGGCACA
>PLAE01000059.1 GCA_003134035.1 Candidatus Velthaea versatilis | reverse complement strand
AGCCTCGACGAGGGTTGGGCTCCGCGCAACGCAAACCCGTGAACCCCGCCAGATCCGGAAGGAAGCAACGGTAAGCGGGCCCTTCCGTGTGCCGCGGTCCACCTGGCTCTCGTCCTGGCCATTTATCTGTGTCCGCCGCGGATCGGCCGTAGGCCGAGCGCCAAGGATTCGACGCAGTCGAATCCAGCGGGCACCTCTACCGCGGGAGTTTCGTGCAGAACCTTAGCTCGGCCGTGCTCGTGGCCCTGGGCAGCGCACTCGTCGTGTTCGGCGGCTACCATGCGCTTTTCGTCGCTCCGCAACTGCGGCGGCTGACCAAAGCGCTCGATGCACACGATGCGCTGCTCGGCAGCGGCGGTGCGAAAGCCACGGATCGCTTCATCACCATCGAAACGACGTCGGCCGATCTGGCGAAGCGGAGCGCCGAACTCGAACGCCGGCTCAGGCTCGTCGAAACGGCGCTGGCGAAGAAAATCCCACACATCGGTTTCGTCCGCTACAACGCGTTCGAGCATACGGGTTCGGACCTGTCATTTGCTTTGGCGTTGCTCACCCAATCCGGCGACGGCGTCGTCATTTCCAGCATTTGGTCGCGTGAAGAAACGCGGACGTACGGAAAAGCCGTGACCGGCTTCAATTCTGCCCAGGACGCATCGAACGAAGAGCGGGCCGCCATCGCGAAGGCGCGTGCAGCGGCCCAATGAGCGGCGCTTTGAAGGATGGTTTCGTCCTGCAAGTGCTCCGGCCGGCCGGGGCGGCCGTCTGCCGGCTGCACTTTCGCCGGCGCCACGTTGTTTTTGCCGGCGGCATACTGGCGCTCGTTTTCGCTGGATTGTTCGCCCTGCACGTGCAGCAGCTAGCCGCCGCCAAGGCGGAATTGAACCGGCTGCAGGCCGAGCGGTTCGACGAAGAGCTCAAACTCGAGACGATGGTGCAGCAAGCGCAAATGCTGCAGCGGCAGAACATCGACAGCGAGCACTCCATCGAACGCATCGAGCAAAAACTGGACGTTGAGCGCAGCTCCGCACCGGTTCGGCCGCCAAAGGTTCACGCCGCGATCGGGCCGGGCGAAGGTGCCCAGCGTTCGATGGCGGAGCGGCTCATTCTGCTCGAGCGGTTGGCCGAGCAGACCGACGCCCGCGCCCAGCGCCTAGCCACCCTTGTCAACCGCGTCCTAAGCCTGCGCCGTCTGGCATCGAGCGCCCGCGCTCGCACGCTGGCCGCGATCCCGTCGCTCAATCCCGTCGGCGGCGGTGTCAGCGCCGCATTCGGTTGGCGCACCGACCCCTGGCCCGAGTTCCACAAGGGCCTCGATCTGGCCGCCGACTGGGGCGCCCCGGTTCACGCCGCGGCCGCCGGCGTCGTCGCCTGGGCCGGCTGGGAGGGCGGCTTCGGCATCAAGATCGACATCGATCACGGCAACGGCTACCACACCTGGTACTGCCATCTCTCGAAGTCGTTGGTCTCGCCCGGGCAGCACGTGCGCAAGGGCGAGTTGATCGCTGCGGTCGGTTCGACCGGCGAGTCGACCGGACCGCATCTCCACTATCAGGTCATGCGCGACGGCGTGGCGATCGATCCGATGCCGTTTCTCCATGGCGTGCCGGCCGCCGCCACGGCGTTACTTCCGGTCAAGCCCGCCGTACAGTAGGATATGGATCCCTTATGTCATGTCTACGGCGCCATCCACGTTATCCTCAATGTTTACCTGCTGCTCATGCTGGTCTACGCGCTCATCTCCTGGGTGCCCAGCATCCGCGGGCGCTGGAGCGACGTCGTGACGCGGCTCGTCGAACCGGTCCTCGTTCCGGTGCGGCGCATCATTCCGCCGCTGGGCGGCTTCGATCTCTCGTTTTTGATCGTCATCTTGATTATCCAATACGTCAACAATTCGATCGTCGCGCAGTACGCCTGCTCCACGTTCTGACCGCAACGTGAAGCGGCGGTATGCCCGCGCCGCCTCACGGGCAGCGGGCGGGGCCGCGGGCCCGCCGGCGGCGAAAGGGACTACGGGGCGCCGTGGCGCGTTCCGCCGGTCCGGCAGCCACGTTCCGAGAAAAGATCGTCGAAACTATCGTGATTGAACCCCGTCGAGCGCCCCCGGCGATCAAGAGCCCGGCGAACGTGCGCAATTTCTGCATCATCGCGCATATCGATCATGGCAAGACCACGCTCTCGGACCGGCTGCTCGAAGTCACCCGCACGATCGAACAGCGTCAGATCGGCGAGCAGATGCTCGACGCGATGGACCTCGAACGCGAGCGCGGCATCACGATCAAGATGCATCCCGTGACGCTGTCGTACATCGCGCAAAACGGTCATACGTACGAACTCAACTTCATCGACACTCCCGGCCACGTCGATTTCAGCTCTGAAGTCTCACGCTCGCTCAAGGCGTGCGAAGGCGCGCTGCTCGTGATCGACGCCGCGCAAGGGATCGAAGCGCAGACGCTCGCCAACTACCATCTCGCGCTCGAAAACAACCTCACGATTATCCCGGTGATCAACAAGATCGATCTGCCGGCGGCCGACCCCGAGCGGGTCAAAAAAGAGATCGAGGAATTGCTCATCATCGAGGGCAGCGACGCGATCCTGGCCAGCGCCAAAGAGGGGATCGGCATCACCGAGATCCTCGAAGCAATCGTGAAGCGCATCCCGGCACCGCGCGGCCGCACGGACCAACTGCGCGGGTTGGTTTTCGATGCGCAGTTCGACCCCTATCGCGGCGTCGTCGCCTATGTGCGCGTCGTAGACGGCGCGCTCAAGGCCGGCTCGAAATTCATGTCGATGGCTCACAAGCGTGTTTATGAAGCAACCGAAGTCGGCGTCTTCAAGCCGGGCATGGTCAGGACCGGCGAACTCGAGATCGGCAACGTCGGCTACGTGATCGCGAACATCAAATCGCTGGGTGAAATGGATGTCGGCGACACGATCACCGAAGCCGCCAATCCGGCCACGGAGCCGCTGCCGGGCTACAAACCGATCGTCCCGATGGTCTATTGCGGGCTCTACCCTAACGAGGGCGTCGAAGTCTCCGAACTGCGCGACGCGCTGGAGAAGCTCGCGCTCAACGATTCGGCGCTGCACTTCGAGCCCGAGTCGTCGATTGCGCTGGGCTTCGGATTCCGCTGCGGTTTCTTGGGATTGCTGCACATGGAGATCGTGCAAGAGCGGCTTGAACGTAACTACAATTTAGATTTGATCGCGACGTCGCCGTCGGTCGTTTTCCGCGTGACGATGACCGACGGCAGCGTGATGACGATCGACAATCCGGCGAAATTGCCGGCCCGCGACCGCATCGAAATCATGGAAGAGCCGTACGTGAAATCGACCGTGATTACGCCGCCCGAATACGTCGGCGCGATCATGGAGCTCACACAAAACCGGCGCGGCACGCTCAAGAATATGGAGTATCTCGTCGACGGCCGGGTGATCCTCACCTACGAGATGCCGCTTATCGAAGTGATCATCGATTATTTCGATCAGCTCAAATCGCGCACCAAGGGCTATGCCTCCCTGGATTACGAGCTGATCGGTTATCGTGAGGGCGATCTGGTTAAACTCGAGATCCTGCTCAACGGCGAGCCCGTCGACGCGCTCTCGTTCATCGTCGCGCGCGACAAGGCTCCGACGCGCGGGCGGCTCTTGACCGAAAAGCTCAAGGAGCTCATCCCGCGACAGATGTTCGACGTGCCGATTCAAGCCTCGATCGGCGGCAAGGTCGTCGCGCGTGAAACGGTCGGTGCCCTGCGCAAGAACGTGCTCGCCAAGTGTTACGGCGGCGACATCTCGCGTAAACGCAAGCTGCTCGAGAAGCAGAAGGCCGGCAAGGAACGCATGAAGCGCGTCGGGCGAGTCGACTTGCCGCAAGAGGCGTTCATGGCGGTCTTGCGTCTCGACGAAGAGTGAACGGCGGCGCGAACCGCGGCGACTCGCCCCCGGTGCCGTTGTACGTGGCGACGTCGAACATGGGCAAGTTGCGCGAGATGTATGCGCTCTTCGCCGGCACACCCTTCGCGCTGCAGCTGTTTTCGGGCTACGTCAGCCCGCCTGAAGGCATCGAACGCTACAGCGACAACGCCGCGCTCAAAGCGCGCGCGCTTCACGCACAACTGCGCGCGCGCGGAACGCCGGCGGCCGTGCTGGCCGATGATTCCGGTCTCGAAGTGTCCGCGCTGGGCGGCCGCCCCGGTGTGGCGACGGCCGACTATGGCGGCAGCGGCGCCGATTGGCCGGCGCGGCGCGGAATGCTGCTGGCCGAATTGGCCGCGGCGCACACGCTTGACCGGCGTGCGCGCTTCGTGTGCGCGATGCACTTGATCGATCCGGCCGGACGTGAATTCGCGTCGCTCGGGACCGTCGACGGTACGATCGCCTTGGAGGAGCGCGGCGAATTGGGTTTCTCGTTCGATCCGGTGTTCTGCTATCCGCCGGCCGGAATGACGTTCGCCGAACTCGACGAGGTGCAGAAGAATCGCGTCAGCCACCGGGCGATCGCGGCGGCCGCGATCGTCGCGGCGGCGGCGGCGGCGAGCCGTTCATTCGAGCCGGCTTGCACGATGCGAGGCGAGATCGCCGTCGAGCGGGAATAACGTTACGGACGGGACGTAGCTCAGCTTGGTAGAGCGCTGCGTTTGGGACGCAGAAGTCGCAGGTTCAAATCCTGTCGTCCCGATGGTTCTCGCCCGCGACGAACCGCAGCTTGCGCAGCCGCAAACGCCACGGGTGGCTCGGGCGCAGCCCGAACGCGACGGACCGCGGCTTGCGGCGCAGCCGCAAACGCCACGGGCTGCGACTGCGGCTTGCGGCGCAGCCGCAAACGCCACGGGCGGCTCGGGCGCAGCCCAAACGCGACGGACTGCGGCTTGCGGCGCAGCCGCAAACGCCACGGGTTCCGGCGAAGCTGGAACCCTGTTAGGCCACGTCGCGCCGCTCGGATTTGGCGCGATGCCGGGCTTCGTCGGCGCGTTTGAGCAACGTGACCGTGTCTTGCCCGTCGCCCGGGAACATGCTCACGCCGATGCTGCAGCGCAAGGTGTAGCGCACGCCCTTGTGCACGAAAGGCTGCTCGACGACCCGCCAGATGCGCTCGGCCAGTTGCGAGACACCGGCGGCACCCTCGGGACCGTCGGTCGCCGGCTGCAGGACGACGAATTTGTCGGCTTCGAGCCGGGCCACGATATCGGTGCCGCGCACGCACTTCGAGAACCGCCGCGCGACCTCGCGCAGCACTTCGTCGCCGACGTCGTGGCCCGCGTGCTCGTTGATTTCTCTGAAGCCGTCAAGGTCGATGAAGTGGACGGCGAACTCGGCGCCGGGGCGGCTCGCCGCCAAGCGCGTCAGCCGGTCGAGCTTGTCGACGATCGCGACGCGATTGGGCAGTCCGGTAAGCGCGTCGGTATGCGTTGGCGAACCGAGCGGCGAATTTTGGCCGCGGCGAGTCACGATCGAACCGGCCAACGCGGCGACCGTTCTGAAAAAATCGCGGTCCGCCGGACGCAGCGGTCGCGTGCGCGGGTGAGAGCTCGTAAGCGCGATCGAGCCGTACCTGTCGCCGCCGACGCGCAGCCGCATCGCGACGACGCTGCGGGCCGCCGTACCGTGAACGGCGTCGTCTCCGCGCACGGGCGACGCGAGCAGATCGTCGACCACCCACACGTCGTCAGTGCGAACGATGTAACCGCACAGGCTTCGATCAAGCGGCGTGGCGATGCCGATTTCGGTCTCGGCCGGCGTTCCGGTCGTCGTCAGCACGATGGCGTTGGTCCCTTCGATCTGCGCGACAATTCCATGCTCGTAGCCGAGCTGATTTGCCGCGAGGTCCAACGCGGCGTCGAGTTGCTGCTTCCAACTGCCGCCGGCCAGTGAGATCTCGCACAGTGCCGCGAGGCGGCTCGCGAGTTCGGCGCGATCCGCCGTCGCCGCTTTGAGCGGCCGAATGTCGCGTGCGGAGGCGAGGACGCCGCGCGTTTCACCCGCGACGACCTGCGGAAAAAAGCTCAACGTAACGTCGATCGAGTCGTTCACGGCGGTGCGCAGCCGCACCTCGACGACGACGCATTTACCGTTCTTCGCGCGCTCGAATGCAGCGGCGGTCTCGGCGAAGCACGAAGGTTCCACGAATGCCGAAAGATGACGGCCGATCAGCTCCGCGGGCGTGCGGCCGAGGAGCTCGCAGCTTGCGTGGTTGGCGTTGACGAGGACGCCGTCGCGGCTGTAAACGGCAATCGCGTCGGGGTTATGATCGAGAAACGATTGAATTTGACCGCGGTCGAGCGTTAGCGATGCCATAACCGTGCGCAGCCGGCGCTCGTGCGGAACGATCACGCCGAACCAGATCGCGGCGAGCGTGATGAGTTCGGCCGCCAGTCCGGCGACGACCGCGATGATCAGCCCGCCATGCCGGTGCGCGATGCTTTCGACTTGGAGGTCGGCGAGCGTGTCGAGACGGGCGAGGACCACGGGTCGGAGCATTGTGAGGCGGGTGAAAGCGGCGTCGTCGCCGGGTTTGCGTTCGAGCGCACGGGCGGCGCCGACATAGTCGTCGATGTTGCGCGTCAGATCTCGCTCGGCCGTCGGATCGAGCACGTGGGCGACATAACCGACCCCATTGAGTTCGACGTGTGCCGCGACGATGGTTGAAATCGACGCCTCGATGTTTGCCCGCCAGCCGGCTTCGGGCCGCCCGAGGTGCGCCGTCGCGGCGAAGTAGGCGATCCGCTGCACCTGCGTGCGGGGTATGCCGCTGACGCCGATGAGATGCGCGTCGCCGTGCTGCGCCTGGAGCAGCAGCCCAACGAGCACACACTGCATCGCGGCTACGACGCCGATCAAAGTACAGGCGATCGTCGAGTCTCGCGAAGCTGAGAACGCGCGCAAACCGGAGCCCCCGTGGCGGTGTGTCGTCCCTTTACGTATCGTCGGGAGCGCGCTCTTTTCCCGCGTTGGGCGGCCTTGGGGAGCAGGAAAAGCGTTAAGTTTTTTAGCGGACCGGGGCCTGAACGGGGCGGGGCGTCAAGGCCGGGTGGCCGGGCGGTTTCGCTCGGCGACCGATTGTGGGGCGCGGCAGCTCGCTTGGCCCCAACCGCGAAGCGCTGCGGGACCCACCACGGGCAGCCTCCAAACGTAAGCCGATCATGCGCGCAGCGCTTAGAAACGATCGTGCGGAAGCGGATCGAGCGTCGCTCGAGCCGCTGACGGGTGAGCCGGGGATGGGCGCCCAAACGTAGTCGGCGGCCGGCGCGCGCCCGTGGTCTAATGGATAAGGCANNTCGATTCCCTCCGGGCGCGCCAACACGTCGTGGACAAGCCATGAGCCGTTGATTTCGCCCACCCTGCCGGCACAGAACTGCGTATGCGACAAACACTACTGCCGGAACAAGAAACGATATGTGCAGCAGCGGTCGTGGAACATCTCCGCGGAGAACATCCGTGCGTCGATCGCGGCCCTTGCCGCGCCGCGCGCGGAGATCG
>PLAE01000111.1 GCA_003134035.1 Candidatus Velthaea versatilis | reverse complement strand
GGCGCGGCCGGCGCGGCCGGCAGCGGCGAGGGGAACGCGTCCTTGAGGTTATCGTCGTACACGTCGATCTTGGCCGTCGATTTGAGCTGCTGCAAGAAGATCGGGATCTGCTGCGATTGCTGCTGCTGCTTGAGCTGGGCGACGATCTGGTCGTGCGCGCTCGCCACGGTGGCCTTGATCGCGGGTTTCTTTTCTTCGACTTGAATGATGTGGTAGCCGAAGGGCGACTTCACCGGCGCGGTGATCGCATTGATCGGCGAGGCGAAGGCCGCGGCTTGGAACGACGGCACCATCTGACCCTTGCCGAAGAAGCCCAATTCGCCGCCCTTGTCCTTGGTCGAGGGATCGGTCGAATATTGCTTGGCCAGCGCGGCGAAGTCACCGCCCGCTTTAAGCTTGGCTTCGACTTCGTTGGCGGTCTTCAAGTCGGCGACCAGGATGTGGCGCGCGCGAACCTGCTCGGGCTTGTCGAGCAAAGCGCGATTCTTGTCGAAATAGGCTTTGATGTCGGTGTCGCTGACTTTGATCTGCGGATCGACGGCCTTCTCGATGATGATCGTCTGACGCAGGATGTTGTGCACATCGGCTTCGGTGAGGCCTTGCTGTTTGAGGATTTGCTCGAACTGGCCGGGCGGATATTTCGCCTTGATCTCGTCTTCTTTTTTGGCGATCTCGTCGTCCGAGACGGTAATCTTTTTTTCGGCCGCATACTGATCGACGAGCTTTTGCTGAACGAGCTGCGTCAGCACCGATTTGCCGGCCGGGCCGGCCTCGAGCTTCTTATCGAAATCGCTGCGTGAAATCTTATCGCCGTTGACCGAGGCGACGTCGCCGCCGGTGGCGCCGGCGGACGAGCACGCGGCGAGCGAGACGCAGAGCGCGGCCGTGGCAAATCCCGCGACCACGCGGTTGACTACTACCATGATTCTCCCGATTCGGGGTTTGTGCAAAAGCGTAAAGGATGGGCCGTCCGTCGGGACCGCGCAAACGGACCCGGGGTTCGATTTCGATGCCCTGCGTCCTGTCGGCCGGTCAGGCGCGCAGCCGCCGCGAACGCGTTCCCGCGCAAGTGCGAATTTGGGCCCGCGCGCCGAACGCCTCTCGGCCTTACCGGCTTTTAATGCACCCTTACGCACCGCTAGCGCGGGCTAGATTGGGAGTGCGCGCACCTCGACCCGGTCGCCGTTGATTCGGGCCTCGAAGCGCGGCTGCGGAAACGTCGCGGGTCCGCGCACGACCCGGCCGTCGTCGAGCCCGAAGATGGACCCGTGCCACGGGCAGGTGACGCAGCCGGCGGCGAAACTGCCGTCGCCCAGGGGCGCGCCGCGGTGCGTGCACGCCGCCGCTATCGCGCTGACGCCGCGGTCGCTGCGCGCGATCAGCAGCGCAATGCCGTTGAGGCCAGCGCGCGCGGGTCCGTCCGCCGGCAGCGCCGCGGTGTCGAGCACCGGCGTGAAGTCGGTCGGCGGATCGACCGGTTCGGCCGTGTGTTTGGCGCCCAAGAGCTGCCCAAACGAAAGCTCGCCGCCCAGATAGGCGCCGGCGCAGATAACGCCGTACGCGGCCAGCGATACGCCCAGGCCGAGCCGCCGGCGAGCTCCGCGGCGCAACGCCAGCGCGGCCAAATATGCCGTCACGGCGGTGCCGTTCACGACCGCGTGCGCGATCCCCAAGGTGCGCGGATCGCCGGCGGTGTCGCTCCAATCGGCCCAGCCCGAGAGAGCCGCGCCCGCCGCGCCCGCCAGCCCGACGAGCAGGGCGTTATCGGCGCCGGCGTCGACCGGACCGCCCAAAAGCTCGCAGGTGTCGAGGGCGGCCGTTACCGTCCACGCTCCGATGGGAACGTCGGTAAGAACGGCGTGCAGCGGATGTCCCAGCAGCCTGCCGTGCAGCACGTCGGCAATGGCCGGGCCAGCGCCGGCGAGGAGCTTTTTGACGACAGGTTGGACAGCGGCCGCGAGCGCGCCAAGCCGCGAAC
Organism: Candidatus Velthaea versatilis; assembly: GCA_003134035.1. Classification (GTDB taxonomy): domain Bacteria; phylum Vulcanimicrobiota; class Vulcanimicrobiia; order Vulcanimicrobiales; family Vulcanimicrobiaceae; genus Velthaea; species Velthaea versatilis. Next base: position 21,750 of record PLAE01000111.1, on the reverse strand, counting down.
TGCGGCTGATACGATCGACCGGCCGTCGGTTAAGGGCAATCTCGGGATTGAGCATGCCAAGGTCGTACCCGCTTGCGCGCGCAATGGCGCGGCGCGGCCGGCTCCCGCTGCGAGTGCTCGTGATCGCGCCGCATCCCGACGACGATGCGATCGGCTGCGGCGGCACGCTCACGCGGCTGGCCGCGCGCGGCGCGCGCATCGCCGTCACGTATGTGACGGACGGCAGCGCGAGCCACGTCAAATCGAAGCGCTTTCCGCCCGCCGTGCTGCGCGACGTGCGCGAAGGCGAAGCGCGCGCCGCGCTGCGCGTGCTGGGCGTCCGCGGCCGGCCGCAATTCTTGCGCGCGCCCGATAGCGGACTTGCGGATGTTGCGGGCACGGAGCGCGAGCGGATCGTGCGCGCGTTGGCGGGACGCATTGTTTCGCTCCGCGCGCGCGTGATCTTTTGGCCGTGGCCGCGCGATCCGCACCCCGATCACGTCGCCACCGCGCAGCTCGCGCGTGAGGCCCTGGCCGCCTGCGGCCGCCACGCCGACGTCTATTTTTATCGCGTGTGGCTGCCGGTCCGGGGAGTCGCGGACGATCGGCCGGGCGCGGCGGAAGCCGAGGCGATCGACGTCGTGCTCGACCTAGCCGAAATCGCCGCCAAACGCGCCGCCATTCTCGCGCATCGCTCGCAGACCGGTGCGCTTATCGACGACGATCCCGCTGGTTTTTGCATCGACGCCGAATTGCTCGCGACGTGGCTCACCCCCAGCGAGCGCTTTTATCGTGCGCTGCCGGCGCAAGCGGGTACAAGCACGACATGTTAGCTGAGCGCGAGATCTCGCCCCACGTGCGTCGCTATGAACTCGAGCCGGCCTTGGCGGCGCTCGCGCATGCGGATGCGCGCGGCGTGCCGCTCGCGGGACGCGCGGCTGAGATCGCCGCACTGCGCCGCGTCGGTGCGCGCAATGCGAGTCTCGGGCGAATCTTCGAGGGCCACCTCAACGGCGCTCAACTCGTCGCGCGCTGCGGCTCGCCCGAACAACGCACGGTCGCCGAACGCGACATCGCCGCGGGCCGGCTGTTCGGCGTGTGGAATACGCAGGACGACGCGCACGCGGTGCGCCTCGAGCCGGCCGGCGGCGTGCTGCGCCTGCGCGGCGCGAAGACCTGGGCCTCGGGCGCCGGCACGGTCGCGCGCCCGCTCGTCACCGCGGCGTGGCCCGACGGCGGCGTGCAAATGATCGTGCTGCGGATGGAAGCGCTCGGGGCCCGGATCGATCCGTCGGGTTGGCGGCCGCTGGGGATGCACGACAGCGACAGTTTTCGGGTCGACCTCGACGGCGTCACGGTCGAGCGCTCAGATTTGATCGGCGGCCCGGGCGATTACGAACGCCAGCCGTGGTTCTTCGCCGGGGCGTTGCGCTTCGCCGCGGTGCAGACCGGAATCGTCGAGCGCATCGTAGCCGAAACGGCGGCGTATCTGCGTGCGCGCGGGCGCGATGCGGATCCGTTTCAAACCGCGCGGGTGGCGCAAATGACGATCGCGGCGCGGACGGCGGTGTTGTGGCTCGAGGCGGGCGCGGCCGCCTGGCAGGCATACGATGCCGAGCCGCTGCCGCCGAACGCCGCCGCGGTGCTCGACACGGTCGATATGGCGCGCAGCGTCGTCGAGCGCTGCGCGCTCGACGTCATCGAACTGGCCGTGCGCAGCGTCGGCGCGCGCGGCCTGGTTGAGCCCGAGCCGTTCGCGGCGCTGGTGCGCGATCTGCAGATGTATTTGCGCCAGCCGGCGCCCGACGCGGCGCTCGCGCGGGTCGGCCGTGCGGCGCTCGAACGCGGCGGCGCAACGGCGTAAGCGCCGCGTCCGCGCGGCGGGCCGGAAGAATCGCGCTAGCTCGCGCCGAGCGAGTCCAAGGGTCCGAACGTTGCGGTTTGGACGGCAAGCGACGCCGCGAGGCGCAACGCGCCGGCCGCTTCACGCAGGGTCTCGATAGCCGTCTCGATACGCGCGGGCGCATACCGCGGCCGGGTCCATTCCGCGGCCTGGACGACGCGTTCGTAGACGGCGCCCAGCGGCGCGGTCGAGTCGACCAGGCGCAGCCAGATCGATGGCGGCAGTTTGAGCAATTCGGCGATTCGTTCGATGTCGCCGGGGGCTTCGGCTCCGCGATGCAACCGGCGCAGCGCGGCGCGCACTTCACCCTCCGCGAGCGTTTCGCGCGGGTGTTCGACGGTATGGGAAACGCCGCGCCGCGCGCACTCGTGGAGATCGGCCATGAATGCGCCGAAGCCGCCTTCGACCCGCGCATCCGGACGCGCCGACGTTACCGCACGCACGTCGGGGCTATAGCGAATGCGCGCGTCGATGCGGCGCAGTGCGCGCGAGAACTCGAGGTCTTCGAGCCGCCGGCGCGCCGGCAAACCGCCGGCCGCGAAATAGCACCCGGCCGAAACGGCAAAACTCGCGCCCACAAACGATCCGTGGCGCGGCAGCGGATCTTCGGGCCGCGGATCGATGAGCGACTGGACTTCGGCGAGGATGTGCCGATACGCCAGTTCGCGCGCATACAGCAGGCGCACCGGCGCGAGCAGCCGTTCCTGGTCCGCCGCCGCGATCGTGACCCGGCCGGCGACCGCGTCGCGGCCGTTCATTTCACGCGCGATCCACGCCAGCCAGTCGGGGGCGGGCAGCGTATCGGCATCGAGCGACACGACGATGCCCTCCGGCCGGCCCGCGATCAAAAAGCGCGCGGCCGCCAGATCGAGCACATATTTGCGCGCGCTCCCGACATGGGCCCGGTCAAACGCCAACCTGCGCTCGATGACGAAGATGCGCCGCGACGTACGTTCCGCCGCGCGGCGCGCAACCCGGGCGGTCGCGTCGGTGCAACTGTTGGCGAAGACGACGACGTCGAAGAGATCGCGCGGCAGCGGCGCTCCGTCGAAGCCGCGCTGGTCGTCGAGCGCATCGAGCGTCGACGCGATGAGTTCGGCTTCGTTGCGGGCCGGGATGCAGACGGTCATTCGGCAGCCGGCGGCGAGCGCCGGCAGCCCGCGGTCGGGGTACGTCATCAGCGCACGCGCAGGACGTCGATCCGATATTTGTCAGCCCGTTCCGAACGCTGCACGGCGAAGCGCGAATCGGCGAGAAACGCCGCGTGGACCGCGTCGCCGTCGCGCACGTAGTCATCGACTTTGGGCAAGAAGTGCACGAGTTCAACCGTTCCGCCGGCCGCGGCGCGAGCGGCAAAATCGATGGCGGCGGACAGGTCCGCATCCGACCAGTAGTAGGCGACCTCGGAGATCTCGATCAGATCGAAGCGTCCGGCCGGGACGCTATGCGGAAACGTCATGAGCTCGAAGCTAACCTTCGGCAACGGCGCGCAACGCACGCGCGCGGCTTCGAGCGCCCGCTCGTTGACGTCGATCGAAAGGAGCGCATCGCACTGCTGCGCGAGCAGCGCCGTCAAAACCCCGATCGAGCAGCCGATCTCGAATCCGCGTGCGAAGCGGCGGCCGTCGAGCGCCTCGATCGTCCGGCGGTACTTTTCATTTTCATAGCTGCTCGTCGCGAAATTCCATGGATCGGACGTGTCCGCGTACACCTGCGCAAAATACTCTGGATCGAGCGACGATTGCCCCATACCCTGATCTATACCCCGCCCGCGAGCATTGCGACGCTGCGAAAAGAGAGAGTGCGCGGGCGATTAGCCGTCTGCCGGCATGCGCGCTAACCTCACGCGTTCAGATCGGGCGTGCGTTCGTCGATCGCGCGCACGATCGCGGCCGGATCGGCTGAACGGCCCATCGCGCGGGCCTCGGGATCGTGGCGATCGGGAACGGCCGGCGAATCACGCCGCAGGGCTTCGAGCAGTTCGATGACTTTGCTGATTTTGCGCTCGTTGAGCAGATTGATCTGCAAGTCCAGCCGATCACGCCGGGAGTCGTGCGCGTTGATGCGGTTTTCGGTCGTCAGAATCACGATCGTCATCAACAGCGCCGCCAAGCTGATGATGCAGTCGAGATACGCGAACGGGGGCGGATCGAACGCCCGGCCGAACGCGGCGAGCACGAGATTCGCGCCGATCCACAGGCCGACCGCGGCGAGCGCGATGTAGACTGTCCGCGGGCGGCCCAAGAGGTGCGTCGCGCGCTCGATCCGGCGTTGGTGCGCCGAGATCGTGTGTTCGGCGCCGCGGTCCAAATCGGCCACCGACTCGATCGTTTCGTGTGCGCCGCCCGCGAGTGAAGCTGAATGCCGCTGGGATTCCATAGGAGCCCTGTACCCGACCGCTTTCGCTCTCTCGCCGGTCGTGCGAGTTTACGGGTAGTATGCGCGACACTCGCCGAAAGTCGATGGATGGCGTGGCTGCGATCACCTCGGCGGTGATCCGGTTCTTGTCGGGGTGCAGCCGACGGGCAAGCTGCATCAAGCTGCTGGTTGGCGATGAGCTGCGAAGCGTCGTATCGCCGTGCGGATGCGCTTTTTTGGTAGTTTTGTGGACAGGACGTGACGAGTGGACGCACACAACGAACCAACGGGGCCGCGCTCAACGGCAAGACCGCCGACTGGGTCCACCGCGCCGCCGCTGGTCGGCATCCCGCCGCCGGCTCCCGCGCGCCACGTCTATACGTGGCAAGAAGGTCTGGCGTTCGGCGCCGCGGTCAATCTCGCGGCCCGGATGCTCGGCACCAACACCGGCCGCTATCAGGAGCTCAAGCGGCCCTGGTTCGCTCCGCCGGGCTGGGTGTTCCCGATCGCCTGGGGCATCAATAGCGCGCTCTCGATCGCCGGCAACCTGCGCGTGCTCAACGCGCCGGTTTCGGCCGACCGCACATCGTATCTGCGGCTGTGGACGGCAACGTGGCTGCTCTACCTCTCGTTCGGCTTCGCGTTCTTTCGGTTGAAGAGTCCGCTTTTAGGGCTGCTCGTGACGCTCAACTTTGCCGCGCTCGCGCTGTTGTCGGCCGGCCGTGCGGTGCGGATCGAGCGCCGGCTCTGGCTGACGTACGCGACGCTGCTGCCCTGGCTCGCGCTTGCGAGCGCCGTCGCCGTTGCGGTTGCACTCGACAACCCCGACCCGCTGCTCGACGGACCCGGCGGGAAAGCGAAGGATTAACCCGGATTGGCTCCGTTGGCCTGCCCCCTCACGCTTGTCGGCGACGTTTTGTCCGACGATTGAGAAAACGAGCGGCATCGGCAACACGTCACGGTTGCCGGCTCTCGCAGAAGGATTGGTAGAGGATGGCCGGCACTGCAAGCCCCGTGGGCGACGACTCGTTCGATCTGCCTACGGCCCCGGGGCCGCACGATCGTTGGGGCGCGCCGCAGTATCCGGAAGATACCGTCGCGTCGATGCTCGTCGACAGCGCCATCGACCATGCGATCTACATGCTCGACCTCGACGGCATGGTGATGAGCTGGAATTCGGGTGCGCGGCTCATGAAAGGCTATCGTCCCCAGGAAATAATCGGGCGCAACTTCCGCGTGTTCTACACCGACGAAGATCGACGCGCCGGACGACCCGCGGCGGCGCTTGCCGCAGCGCGAGCAACCGGAACGTTTGCCGCCGAAGGCTGGCACCTGCGCAAAGACGGTACGCGCCTCTGGGCCAGCGTGGTGATCGATGCCGTGCACGATCGCGCGGGCAACGTCGTCGGGTTTGCGACGATTACCCGCGACGCCAGCAAAGTCCAGGCGATTGTCGAGCGGCTGCGGCGCGAACGCGACGAACTCGTGGAGACCACGAAGGTCTTGAATGCGGCGATCGTCATCGCGGACGAAGCGAAAGCGCTTGCCGTTGAGGCCAAGGCGGCCGCCGATCAGGAGAAAGTCATTGCGGACGAAGCGAAAGCGATGGCCGTCGAAGCCAAGGTGATCGCCGACAAAGCAAAGGCCGTCGCCGCGAACGAGAAAGTGCTTGCCGACGAAGCAATGGTCCTTGCCGTCGAGGCGAAGATCATCGCGGACGAAGCCAAAGCGGCTGCGGCGCAGGAGAAAATTCTCGCGGACGAAGCAAAGGCCGTTGCCGCGCACGAAAAAATGCTTGCCGACGAGGCGTTGCGCCTCGCGATCGAAGCCAAGATCATCGCCGACAAAGCAAAAGACGCCGCGGCGTGTGAAAAGGTCATTGCGGACCAAGCCAAAGCCCTCGCGGCCGACGAGAAAGTCATCGCGGACGAAGCCAAGGCCCGCGCGATGGAAGCGAAGATCATCGCGGACGAAGCCAAGGCGACCGCGGTCGAAGCGAAACGCATCGCCGACGAAGCCAAGGCCGTCGCTGCTGGGGAGAAGGTCCTCGCCGACGAAGCCAAGGCCGTCGCCGCTCGCGAGAAGATGCTTGCCGACGAGGCCAAGATCGTCGCCGACGCGGCGAAGATGCTCGCGATCGAAGTCAAGGTGGTGGCCGACGAGGCCAAGGTGGTCGCCGAAGACGGGCGCGTTGCCGCCGAGAAAGCCACGCTCGTCGCCGACAACGCGAATCGAGCAAAGTCCGAGTTTCTCGCGCACATGAGTCATGAGATTCGGACCCCGATGAACGGCATCATCGGCTTCACGACGCTCGTGCTGCAAAGCGACCTCACGGCTGAACAGCGTCAATATATGACGCATCTCTATGACGCCGGCAAATCGCTCATGGCGATCATCAACGACGTCCTCGACTTTTCAAAAATCGAGGCCGGCAAGCTCGATCTCGAGGCGATCGCGTTCAGTCCGCGCGAGGTTGTCGAAGGCGCCGTTGAGATCATCCGTTCGGACGCCGTTGCCAAGGGGCTTGAACTTCGGATTGACATCGCCGCCGATATTGCCGAGTGGGTCATCGGCGATCCGACCCGCCTGCGGCAAGTCTTGCTCAACCTGCTCATCAACGCGCTCAAGTTCACGCCGCATGGCCACATCAGCGTCACGGTGAAGCGCGGCGCTTCCGATGGCGACAACATGTGCTTTGAGGTCGAGGATTCGGGAATCGGCATTGCGCAGGAGAAGCAGCACCTACTTTTTCAGGACTTTGCCCAGATCAGCAGCTCGACGACCCGTCAATACGGCGGTACCGGGCTTGGGCTAGCGATCAGTCAACGGCTGGTTCAAGCGATGCGCGGCTCGATCGGCGTCGTCAGCGTTGCGGGCCGCGGCGCCAGATTTTGGTTCAGCGCGCGCCTTCCCGCGACGGGGTCGCCGGTGATATCGAAGTGCGACGCTGTGCCGCGGATTTCGCGCCGCATCTTGGTTGTCGACGACAACTTCATCAATCAGACGATTCTGCACGCGCTGCTCAAAGCGGACGGGCATGACGTCGTGATCGTCTCCGACGGTCTCCAGGCCGTGGAAGCGGTGAAGGCCGAACATTTCGATGTGGTGCTCATGGATATGCAGATGCCGGTGATGAACGGAATCGAGGCCACGCGCGCCATTCGGCAGCTCGGCTTCTCCGTGCGGGATGTTTCGATCGTCGCCCTCACGGCGAACGCGATGAGCGAGGATGTTCAGCGCTGCCGCGAGGCGGGCATGAACGACCACCTCGCAAAACCGGTCGACCGCGAGCTGCTGCGGCACGCGATCGACATTTGGGGCGGACGCGATGTCCGCGGCCCGAGCGACGGCAGCTAGAGACGGTCGGGCTGGCACGACACAGCGGCTCGGCCGAAGGCCGAACGCAACAGCTTCGACGCAGTCGAATCCTGACGGGCGGCTTGCGGCGAAGCAGCAAACACGAAGCGCCCGAGGGGCGCGTCTGTCGCGTATCTTACCAAATAGCTGGAAAGAGACGCCACGCACCTCGGGACGTTCCGGCGCCCAAGCCGTGGAATAGCACGGGCGGATGGATCGACGAGCGACGAACACTAACCGAAGGTTTTATGCAGTGTCGCAACCGAAACGTGGGGCCAAGCGAAATTCGGCGTGCCGGGAATTTTTAGCGCTGGAAAGTTCAACATCGTCATCTGTGCGTACTGAAGCTGCATGATGGTCGGTCGATCCGGATGGGTGAGCTTCTCCAGCCAGAAGGTCGCGTAAACCAGCGTCGTATCCGCGTTTGGTTGCAGAAACGATAAATTCTCGGCACCGCCGCCGGCTTGCACCAGGTTCACCGTCGTGGTTCCGGGCAGCGGAGATCCGCTGATGACCGGTGCCGTGAAGAAGTCGATCGACGGTACCGTCGAGATATTGAGCGCCACGCCGCTGAATGAGTAGCCCTGCGCAATTTGGTCTTCGATATGTTCTTGCAGCAGGGTGATCGGATCGTTGAGCAACGTCTGAGTGATCTCCGGCGGCAGAACCTGCGGATCATTGCCCAAGGGAGTTCTTGTGTTCGTGGAACTGAACGGGATAGACAGGTTGTACTCCGAGAAGCCTCCGCGAGGCTTGGATTGTGCTTCTGAAGTGCCGGCGGCAAAAACCGGGGCGCCGAGCGGCACGCCGGCTGCAAGCGGCGGCTGGAGCGCGATGGCGGTCGTGTTAAACGACGGGAAAAGCGAGAAGGCCGGACTTCCGCCGCCGAGCGGATTGGCTCCGGGACTTCGCGTCGGAGGACCGTCGAAAGGCGTCGCGACGCCTTGCGCCAGCAAGGAATTGCCGTGCGGTATATTTCCCATGCGGCTGACGAGTTGTGATCCGGGAGGCGCCGCCAGGCGGGGATCGGAGGTCGCGGGCTGCGTCACCCAAATTCCGGGTTCGATATGCAAGGCTCCCCCGGTGGTGGCGTCGCTGATCTTTTGCAAGTAGGTTAAGCCGAAGAGCTCGATATCCGGTTGCGCGAAGCCGCGGTTCGGGATCGCTGAGGATATCGGGTCGAATTTTGTGGTTTCGCTGGTAAGATTAAGCTCCAGAAATAAATTTGTTTGGTCCTCAAAGTCGGGTCGGGCGACCAGATTAAATCCCCTCCCGTGCCAATTGCCGGCAAGCTCCGCAAGCAATCCTAAACTTTGCAGGACCGTTGCGTTGTCCGGACTGACGCGCACGGACGGAATGCGGGGCGACGGAACGTGCGCGGGCGGAATGGGCACGGATGGGGCTGGTGGATTTGGTGGCTGACTGATTGACATCTTTTTCTCCCAGAAGAATGCGAATTTGAGCGTGAAAACCACAGCCTCTGACGCGGCGAGACTTGCAGGAGTCACGCGCGAGGCGAAACGAACGATGGCGTTCGGCGCCGTGAAGGGCTCAGTGCTCGACGTCGGGATTGCGGGGCCGACTGTTCTTGTTGACATTGAAGGTCGAACGGACCACAGCGCGATTGAGCCGGCCATTTCGACGAAACGGCACCCCATTTCGAGCTTCGAGGAACGGGTCCGAAAAGATCAACCCAAGAAGTGGTTCCGTGCTCCGCTCCTAGCGTACCGCAGTGAACATTCGCGGGAGCATATGTCCTCCGGCCGCGCGAGCATATGTCGTTCGACCCATACTGTTGGCGCGACGACTTCGGCCAGCAGTGCTTCGCCGATTCCGCGCACGACACGCGGCATCCGTGAGTGCGGACCGGTTCGTCGCAGGAGCGCGCCTTCTGTTTGGATGAACGGCAACACCGATTCCCATGCGCTTCATTCTAACGTCGTTCGCGGCCCTCGTTCTCGTTTTGGCCTGCTTTCGCTGTGCTTCGGCGGCGCCGCCCACGAGCATAGGTCTTCGAGCCGATCAAGTCGTGTTCTACAGCAACCGGTACATCGTCACCGGCGAGGGGCACGTTCGCATTCGGCTCTCCGACGGCACGCTGCTCACCGGCGAACTGTTCACGATGGATCTTAAGCTCAACCGCTATTTGTTGGCGGGCGACGTGCACATCGATAATGAAACCGTTCATGAAGTGGGCGCCGGATTCGCAGGTTACCTCGATATCGACCGCTCCTATTTTCTTCCGGCAAATTCGAGCCCGGACANNCCGGACAAATGGACATATTTCGGCCTTGATTTAGCGCATCCGCAAAAGGGCCGTTCGCAGCCTGGGGATGCGTTCTCCATCCCCGATGTGAGCGCGGAACGACCCTATATCCTCGCGTCGGGGGCTACGATTCTACCCAAGACGATGGTCGTGTTCAGCGGCTCCCGATTAAGCGTTCTCGGAGTATTCATCCCGACGCAAAAGTGGGTCCAAATCTTTTCCGCTAACTCAAATTACGCTCAAAACGGCTTCTCCGGCGCATCATTTGACATCGGTTTTCCCTACAACGGCTCATTAAACGCGGTTTCGGCGATCCATCTGCGCTACACTGGACTGCAAAAATTCTTTCTCTCGTTCGACCAGCACTTCGTCTGGGATCGCGATTACGTCGTATTCTCGATCAACCCGCTCACACAAGGCGATCGACAGTTCAATTTGGTCGGCTACAAACGCATCTCTCCCGCGATGGAGGCACGCATCTTCGATCAGCTCTCGACTCGGCAACACGGAATCTACGAACCCACGATTGCCAGCGGGTTCACCAACTTTTCGTCAACCGCATCGCTGCGGCATTCGTCGCTGGAGCTAGTGATCAACCAGTACAATCCGGGGCTGCTGCATGCCTCAGCGCAACAGATCGAAGACGGTACGGCCGACGAAGCGGACTTCGATCACCCCGCGAACGCGCTGTTCACCTGGTACGGCCGTGATACGCCGCTGACCAGAAACACGCCGGTCAACCTGCGCTTGCGCAGCGGTTACGGCTGGGCACACGACGGTTATCATTGCGGCCCGAACAGCGCGCCTTGCCCGGCACCCGGCGCGCCGGACCTGGGCTACGTGCTCGATTATTTCGGCGCTTCGCGCACGCGCGTACCGACGATCGCGCAAAAGTTCTTCGGCTTTACGCTGTATAGCAACTCGCTGCCGCTCGACCGCGCGCGCTCGCTCAATCTCAATCTGACATTCGACAAGCAACGTCAGTGGTTCTCGCTGCCGCACTTCATCGACACGACGACCTCGACCGTGTCGCTCTCGAAAACCTATACGCGCAAACTCGCATTTCTCGGCGCGTATTCGGTCACGGAGTTAGGCGATTTTTTCGGTGCCCGGCAGCTCGAGTTCTACCCGCCCGACCTGCCGGTTTTCGATGGCACCAGCTATCCGGGATACCAAGCGTTTCGCGGCTTTTCGACCACGCGAGCCGCTACGGGATCGGCGGTCATCACGCCGAACGAATACTTTAATTATGCCTTCACCGTGCGCCGCGAACGCGACTTTCCCGTACCCATCCCGGGACTGTTCGGCGCCGCGCCGTGGCAAATCACCAACGAGTTACGCGTGCGCCTCGACAGGCACATACTGATGGACATCACGCGCACCGATTATTTTAATTTCGGCGGTTACGGACCGTCCTTCAACGTTCAATTCGGGCCCTGACATGAATCGAGAACGTGTGCGGTCGCTTGCGGTATTGGTCTTGACCGCCGGCGCCCTCCTAGCAGCGGTTACGGGGGCGCCCGCGCAGGTCCCCGCTCGGCCGGGTGAGCCCGCGCCGGTCGGTCCGGCGACTCCCGCCGCGCCGCCCTCGATTGCGCCGGCGCCGGGTGTTTCGGCAAGTCCGACGACGTCGATGCCGCAGCCGGCGGCTTCCGCGCCCGGGGCGGAATCGCCGAGCCCTGCCGCATCGGCCTCGGCACCGGGCGGCACGCCGGCGTCCGCGAGCCACACCCCGGCGGCGCTTATACGCTTTACCGGACAGCTTCTCGACCTGCGTAACGGCTATGTGTTCTTCACCACAGCCGACGCGTTCAAGGTCAGCCCCGATCTGCGGGTCGTCGACTTCGATACGGGTGGTCCCACCAAGCTGGTCCCCGGACCGCCCCTGTTCGCGCGCGCGACGCTCGACCCGGCTTCGCGTTCGGTGGTCGAAATCGCGCTGACGAAGCGGCACCTGGCCTCCGATGCGGCTTTCCAGCAAGCCTACGCTCAGGCGCACGCGTATGCGGTCGCCGGGTCGCCGACCGTCGTCGCCCCCGAACTCTTGCATGGCACCCGCCTGACCGGCCGCGCCGTCGCGGTGACCTTCTTCGTGCAAGTTCCGCCGACGACGCCGCTGACCGATACCGTCTACATCTCCACCGATGCCAGCGGCTGGATCGCAAACGCGATGCGGATGGACCGCATCGACGCGCTGCATTACCGGTTGACGCGAATCTATGCGTCCGGTACGAAGTTCGCTTACCGTTACACTCGCGGCAGCTGGAATTCCGTTGAGGTCGGCGAGAACGGCTTACAAGGCGATGCGCACGAGTTCTTCGTGCCCGAAGTCGACGCCAAGCGGCTCACCGACGTCGTTTACCGGTGGTCCGATCAGAACCCGACGTCCCCCCAAGTCGGTCCGGACAGTATCCCGACCCCGTTCAATCCCAGCCCGTTCGGAAATTTCCCGTCGACGCTGCGCCAGGGTATTCCCGTCCCGTCTCCAACGCCGCGTCCTTGATCGCCGGCACGGAGTGATGTCGGACTCAATCTCACCACATCCGCACCGTAGCGGCGTCCCGCTCCTGATGCGATAACGATCGGATGCGCGCCTTTTGGGTTGGGATGGTCATTTTCGCAGCCGCGTTCGGCGTGTACATCGGGAACGACGAATGCATCACCTCGTTCGATTCCGCTCCAACGACCCTCTTTGCATTTAACGTTCTCGAGAACCACAGGTTCGATTACGATGCGTTTCGCTCGAGTTACTTCGACCGCATCGGCGGCGGCTATGCGTTCGTAGAAGCGCCCAACGGTCACCTGACCTCGGTGTTCCCGATCGGCGCGGCACTGCTCACATTTCCGATTTTCTCAGGCTTGTACGCGGTGCGCATCATGCGTGCAGGGCCTCCGCCGATACTCGTGCCGTCATTCGAGGACGAACGCCATCGCGATGAAAAGCTAGCCGCGGCAATCATCGCGGCGGCAGCCGTCGTCATGTGTTACTTTGCTGCACGAAGTTATGCCACGCCCTTTGCGGCCGGTATCGCGACGTTCGGGTTTGGCTTCGGCGGCGAAATGTGGACGATCGGCGCACAAGGCCTTTGGCAGCACGGGCCGGTCAATCTCGTTTTGCTCAGCGCCGTGTTCGCGACACTCAGCGCGAATGTGAACCCGGACCGGCACGTTCGCACGTGGCTCGCAGTTGCCGGGCTGTGCGCCGGCAGTCTGCCGGTGATCCGGCCGACTGCGGTCCTCTTCACGATTGCAATTGCGATCTTTGTTATGACGGCCCCGCGGCTGCGAGCGCGCGCGCTCTGGTTCGGACTCCCGGCGGCCGTCGGATTAGCGCCTGGCCTGGCTTGGAACGCCGCCTTCTTTCATTCATTTTCCGGCGGATACGGAGCGGATCTGCAAATGTACGATTTCGCGCCGGCCCACGTGTCGACCGCGCTCGTCGGGCTTTTCGCCAGTCCCAGCCGCGGCTGGCTGATCTTCTCACCGATCGTGGTCTTCTCGTTCGCCGGAATACTGCGCGCGGCACGGGAAGGCACCCAACCGGCTCGCCTGATCGTCTTGCTCGGCAGCGCGTGCGGGTTGCTTTTCCTTAACTATGGGCTCTATGGCGGCTGGATCGGTGGCCATTGTTTTGGCCCGCGCTTTCTCACCGACGCCTCGGGGGTGATGGCCCTGGCACTTCCCTTCGTCCTTCCGCCCTCGCTCGGGCATCTTCGCCGCGCGGGTTCTGGGACCACGGCACTCGCCGGACTCTTCGTCTTCGCCCTGGTCTTGTCGACGGGCGTGCAGTTCGTCGGTTCGTACAGTGGGGCTGCGGGGCCGGTCTGGAACGCAATCCCGGTCGATGTGGCAGTCGAGCCCGCCCGGATATGGGCTCTAAAGGACAATCAAATCGAACGCAATGCGCGCGGGCTCTTCTACCGCTACGCGCCGGTATTTCCGACGGCAGGAGGCGGCTACGCGGCCGGTTTTGCGGGCCGCGTGACCCGGATCGCGGACCTCACGGGACCAATGGCCGGCATCCTTTCATCCACGGTGGTGACCGGCCAAGCGGGAACGGCCCCGCTGTTTACCGTGAGTGTCCACAACGTCGGAACGTCGCGTTGGTACGGCTATGATACCGCAGTGTACAACGGCGAAGCGCGCGTTCGGGCTTCGATCGAAACGCCGCAGGGCGCCGTGATCTCACAACAAGAATTGTACATCGCGGGCACCGTATCGGCGGGAGAGACCGCTGTTGCGCGCGGACTTCTCGCCTTACCTGCGGAGCCGGGAGACTATCGGTTTACGTTCGACCCGATTTCTTTTGCGCGTAGCGACATCCCCGTGCGGGACGCCGGCCGCCTGCAGGTCGTGCTCCGCGTTCGATCGCCGGCGCAGACCGGCGTTTCGGCTGAGTTGGTACATCCGGAGGCGCCGTGTAACGACCCCGCATGTCGACGCGGTTTGCGATGACGTCGCACGGCGCCGCGCACTACCGCCGAGCCGTCCGCCGATGCTGACGGAGCGCGGCCGCAATGCGCTTTTCATAACGGCCTTGGCACTGGGGACGCGGACGGTCATAGCCGTCGCCGCCTGCGCCGCTGCCCCGGCGCACTCCGCGGGCACGAACATCCCGATGGCGCTCGGCGTGCTCCAACGCCTAACCTTCTTCGATGGCGGCTGGTACGCGGCGATCACCGCCCACGGCTATTCTTACGCGCCTGACGGAAGACAGCACGATGTCGCGTTTTTCCCGCTCTATCCGAGCGTGGTGTGGTGTTTCATGCGTCTCGGTCTCTCGTTCACGGTCGCGAGCCTTTTTGTAAGCAGTGCGGCCTTTCTAGCGGCCCTGTTCATAACGTTTGCTTGGGTGCGCCAACGTTGTGACGTCGCGACAGCGCGGTGGACGATCGCGATGCTATGCTGCTGCCCGCTGTCACTCTTCTGTTCCGCCGCTTACAGTGACGGGCTGTTTTTGTTGTTGACGGCTTTGGCGTTGCGCGATTTCGATGCCGGACGGTTTCGTGCCGCTGCGTTCTGGGGTGGATTGGCTTCGATCGATCGGTTCCAGGGGATCGCGTTGGCACCGGCATTCGCCGTAGCCGCCGCAGTCGACCGGCGCGGGCACGCTGCCTGGCTTGCCGGTATCGCACCATCTTGCGGTGCGATCGGGTTCGGACTCTTTTGCGCCTTGCATTTCGGCGATCCGCTCGCGTTCGTGCACGCCCAGGCCGCCTGGCGCACGCGGTCGGGATTCGACGAAGCCGGATGGCAAAATCTCTTGGGCGCGGGCGTCGCATCAATACCGGCGCTTCACGGCGTCACGGCAACTGCCGCAATGGCGCTTTGGTTTGGCCGAGGTCGCATGCAACCGTTGCTGCGGATCGGCGTGGCGCTCGTCGGCGTGGCGGCGGAACGTTGGGCATGGAACGGCAGCGAGTACGTCGTTCTGCTCACGGTCGGCTCCGCCGCTGCGGCATTCGTTTACCGCCGTCAGCTCGGCAGTGCCGCAACGACCTTCGTGCTCGTCGGAATCGGTTTGATCGCATGCGTCGGATTGCCGGTTTCCGTGCCGCGCTATGCGTACGATTTCATACCCGCGAGCTTCGCTTTGGCCTTATTCTGTCGTCGGCTGCCGGCGCTTGGTTTGGCGGTCCTCGCGGTCATGCTGGTCGACCTGTACGGCTTTGCCCGCGATTTTGCGCGCGGCATCTTCGTTGCCTAAAACGTTTTCGGACTCGTCCCGCAACCGCCAACAATGGCCGGCGCCGGGCACTCCACCGTGGAAGGCGAAGGCACGCGGATATAGGGACGTCCTGCGCTTCCTAGCAGTCGTTGTGAGTTCGTACGCAATCTACACGTCGAGCGGCGAAACGTGGATTTCATACGACACCGCTCCGAATTCGCTGTTGGCGTTCCGCTTGCTCGAAGACCACCGTCTCGATTTCGATCTTTTCCGCGGAAGTTATTTCACGGCGCTCGGTGGTCAGTACGCATTTACGGAAGCGCCGAACGGGCACCTCACGTCGGTATTTCCGATCGGCGCGGCAATTGTGACGCTGCCCATCTACGCGGCTTTTTGGTTGACTGGGCGTGGCTCGGAGCTGCCCGCAATTAACTCGCCTGCTTTCGAGCCCCTTCGTCAGCATTACGAGCGCATGGCCGCGGCACTCGTAGCTGCGGTTTCGGTGGGGGTATTCTTCCTCTGCGCACGAAAAATAGCCGACCCGAAACGGGCCGTGATCGCAACTGCCGTTTACGCACTAGCGACGTCGATATGGTCTATCGCTTCCCAAGTTCTCTGCCAGCACGGCCCGGTGAATTTGTTCGTTCTGGCGATGACCTACGCGCTTTTGCAGGCGACCTCGGCGCGTGCGCCGGTGAATCGTTCCCGATGGGTGATCGCAGCAGGCCTTCTTGCCGGATTCTTACCAGTCATTCGGCCGACGGCTATCCTCTTCAGCATCGCCGGCTCGATCTTCGTCTGGTCGAAGTTCCGCAATCGCCGGTTGGGTTTTTTCGCGGCTCTGTTGATCGGCGCGGCGCCCGGGCTGATGTGGAACGGTTATTTTTTTTACTCACCGCTCGGCGGTTACGCGGCCGACGCCCATGAATATGCTCTTTCGCCGCACCATGCGTTCACCACGCTTGCCGCGCTGTTGGTGAGCCCGAGCCGCGGCCTTTTCGTATTTTCACCGGTTTTGGCGTTTTCGATCATCGGGGCAGTAAACGCATGGCGTGTGCGCGATCACACCGCTCGGCTCATCCTGCTGCTCGCGATAGCATGCGCCGTGCTCATCTTACAGTACGCATTTTATCGCTATTGGTGGGCTGGTTTTTCGTACGGCCCGCGATTCCAGACAGACGCCGTGGGCATCGCGGCGCTCCTGCTGGTCTACGCGATTCCGAGGAATGTGCTATCGTCTGCACGCCGTTCGGCCGGCTCAGCCCTTGCAGCGATCATGTTTATCCTGACATGTCTGTTTTCCGTCATCGTCCAGTTCGTGGGGCTGAACTCGGGCGCCGCCGGCAGCGAATGGCCGGCCGTACCGATAAGTGTCGACCATGAGCCTGATCGCGTATGGCTCGTTGCGGACAGTCAGATCGAACGAAATATCCGGGCAGCCTATTTTCGCTTCTTCGCCTGGGATCGCGCACGATCTCCCGCCTACGATCGCGGACTGGCCGCTCATGTGACGGCGCTGTCGCCGTCGTTTGCGCAGGTCGCGAAGAGCTCATCAATCGATGCGACGGCTGTCGTTCACACCGACGGCCGATCGCGGGCCTACGGCTACGACTCCGGGGTTTACGTCGGACAGCTGCGCGTGCGCGTCCGCATTATCAACGCTCAAAAGCAGACGGTTTCGGAGCAGTACCTATTCGTGCGCGGCACTCCGGGAATGGGCGAAAGCACCGTTGCCATAGGCACGCTCGCGATGCCGGCGCAGCCCGGTAGGTACGTGCTCGAGAGCGTCCCGGTACTTGTCGGCGGCGGCGCGCTCGAGCAGCCTCCCACGCCGTTCCAGGTCGTCGTCCACATCGTCTGACGTGCGGTTGAACGAACAACCGAGACTGCCGCGGGCCGGCCCGGCAGAATCGCCGCCGCTGTGCGCGAGCGGGTGCTACAAGGCGTCGAGCAGTTCGCGTAAGGTCGGGATTTGATCGACGGGCTTGCGCGGCGGCAGGTCGATGACGATCTTGCCCTCGTGGAAACGAAAGCGGTTGCGGGTGATCGATTGCAGCTTGGGCAGCGTGGCCGGGTCGAGCGAGAACGCGCTGCCCACGCCCAGCGTGAGCCGCTGCTCGTCGATGACGACGCGCGTGACGCCCTTGCGCAGCGCGATGACCCGCAATTCGGTGATCGCGACGAGATTCTCGAGCGGCTCGGGCAGCGGCCCAAAGCGGTCGCGCACGCTGGCCGTCACTTCTTTGACTTCGGCCAGTGAACGCGCGGCGGCCAGCTGCTGGTAGACGGCGATCTTCTGCGAAACCTGCGGGATATAGTCGTTGGGCACGAAGGCGTCGAGCTTGACGTCGATCACCGCTTCGCGCTTGGATTCGCGTTCGGCTTGCGAGCCTTTGCGCGCGGCGATCGCTTCGGCCAAAAGTTCCACATACGTTTCGAAGCCGACGGCGCCGATGAAGCCGGACTGCGCCGCGCCCAGCAGATTGCCGGCTCCGCGAATTTCGAGATCGCGCATCGCGATTTGCAGGCCCGAGCCGAGGTGGGTGAATTCGCGGATCGCTTCGAGCCGCGCTTTGGCGTCTTCGGTCAGCGCCTTGTGCGCCTGGTACAACAGATACGCATACGCCTGGTGATTCGAGCGCCCGACCCGGCCGCGTAGCTGATAGAGTTGCGCGAGGCCGAATTTGTCGGCGTCGTTGACGATGATCGTGTTGACGTTGGGAATGTCGATGCCGTTCTCGATGATCGTCGTCGAGACGAACACGTCGATTTCACCCTCGATGAATTTGCCCATCACCGGCTCGAGTTCGGTCTCGCTCATCTTGCCGTGCCCGACGGCGATGCGGGCCTTGGGAACGAGTTTCTCGAGCGCGCGCGCCACGCCGTAGATCGACTCGATCCGGTTATGCACGTAGTACACCTGGCCGCCGCGGTCGAGTTCGGTCGCGATCGCGCGCTGCACGATCGAATCGGCGGCCGGAACGACGACGGTCTTGATCGACATCCGGTTTTTGGGCGCGGTTTGAATGAGGGAGAGGTCGCGCACGCCCATGAGCGACATCTGNNCGCGCATCTGTTTGAGGCGCTCTTTGTGCATGACCCCGAAACGCTGCTCTTCGTCGACGACGATTAAACCCAAATCGCGAAAGACGATGTCTTTCTGCAAGATGCGATGCGTGCCGACGACGACGTCGACCTGACCGGCCGCGAGCGCCGCGAGCGTGGCCTGCTGTTCTTTCTTGGTTCGAAAGCGCGAGAGTTCATCGATCCGCACCGGAAAACTCGCGAACCGGCCGCACAGCGTGCGGTAGTGCTGCGCCGCC
Organism: Candidatus Velthaea versatilis; assembly: GCA_003134035.1. Classification (GTDB taxonomy): domain Bacteria; phylum Vulcanimicrobiota; class Vulcanimicrobiia; order Vulcanimicrobiales; family Vulcanimicrobiaceae; genus Velthaea; species Velthaea versatilis. The sequence goes on along the minus strand of PLAE01000111.1, from coordinate 2,896 downwards.
AGCAGCGTCGTCGGCACGAGCACCGCGACTTGTTTCTTATCGGCGATCGCTTTGAAGATTGCCCGCACCGCGACTTCGGTTTTGCCGTAGCCGACGTCGCCGCAGACCAGCCGGTCCATCGGCCGCGGGCGTTCCATATCGGCTTTGGTGTCGTCGATCGCCTTGGCTTGGTCGGGGGTCGGTTCGTACGGAAAGCTCTCCTCGAGTTCGGCTTGCCAGGGTGAGTCGGGACCGAAGGCGTGGCCTGCTGCGATTTCGCGCTCCGCGTAGAGTTGCACCAGACCCTCGGCGATCTTGGCCAGCGCTTCGGAAACGCGGCCTTTCACGCGCGCCCAGTCGGCGCCGCCCATCTTGCTGAGTTTGGGCGCCGCGCCCTCGTTCGCGCCGTACTTGGTAACTTGGTGCATCTGGTGCACCGGCACGAGCATGCGATCCGTGCCGGCGTATTTGAGATCGAGATAGTCGCTCGTCGCGCCCAAAATCGTCTCGGTGCGCAGCCCTAGGTACTGTCCGATGCCGTGCACGGCGTGCACGATGTAATCGCCGACCCGCAGATCGGCCAGCGTGACGGGCACGCCTTCTTTGATCGCGCGCAGCTTGACGCGTTTGGCCGGCTGGCCGTACATCTCGCGGTCGCCCAGCACGTGCAGCCGCAGACTGGGAATCGAAAAGCCGGCTTCGATCGAACCGCCATCGATGTAGACGCTGCCGCCGCCGCCGCCGACCGCCAACCCGTCGGTGCCGAACGGTCCGGCCGCGCGCAGGTGGACGATCGTCGCGCTGCGCTCGACGGCGACGCCGGCGCCGCGCAGCAGCTCGGCCAGGCGCGATGCGCCGCTGGCGACCAGCCAAACCGTTTCGCCGGCGGCAACCCAGTCCTTGACGGCGGTCACGAACATTTCGATCCGCCGGTTGAAGTGTTCCGCCGGCCGCGTTTCGAGCACGAAGGACTGCGCGCTGCGCGGCAGCCACGGGATGTCGCCGGCTTCGATCCCGCCGGTGACGATCAGTACGCGGCCGGCGACGAGCGCGGGCGCGAAATCGGCCAGCCGCGGATAGGGCGCGGTGACTTCGGCCAGCAGCGCTTCGCCGACCTCGCTTTGGCGCACGTCGAGTTCGCCCGAATCGACGCCGGCGAGCAGCACCTGCTCTTCGCGCGAACGCTCTTGGTCGAGACTGCGGTCGAGCGTCGCGAGCATCCCCGGCTCGTCGAGCACGATCAGCGAATCGGCGGCGAGATAGTCGAGCACGGTCGCGCGCTCGTCATACGCCAAGGCGAGCCACGGCTCGGGCACGTCCGCGCCGCTGGCCAAATACGCGCGTAAGGCGGAAACGACGCCGGCCTCGCCGCTCGCCCGTTCGAGCACCCGTTCGCGGTACTGGTCGGCGCGCGGGATTTCGAGCCACGGCGTGATCGTGATTGCGTCGAGCGTGCCGTCGCTGCGCTGCGACTGCAAATCGAAGGGCCGAATCGATTCGAGCGTGTCGCCGAAAAACTCGAGCCGCACCGGCCGCTCGGCGGTCGCGGCGAAAACGTCGAGCAGGCCGCCGCGCACCGCGTATTCGCCCGCGGCGCTCACCACGTCGACGCGCGAATAGCCCAGCACGTAGAGCTGGGTCTGGATCGCATCCCAGCCGACCTCGGCGTCGGGCGTCAGGCTCAGCGCGGCGGCCTCGAACACCGCGCGCGGCATGACGTATTGGCGCAGCGCGGCGACCGGCGCGATCACGATGTGCGGTTTGCGCGCGCACAGATCGGCCAGCAGCGTCATCCGCGCGCTGCGCTCCGAGGGCGATTCGATGGCACCGACGGTCTCATCGCGCGGGCGCAGCAGGGCAACCGACCGGACCTCTTTCTCGCCCAGGAAATAGGTCAGATCGGTGAAGGTCCTTTCGGCGACGTCGGTGGTCGGAACGACGACGAAGAGTTGGCCGCCCAGCGCGCGGTGCAAGCCGGCCAGCAGATACGGCCGGGCCGACGGCGTCGTTTCGTGCAGGCTGAACGCGTGTCCGTGACCGTCGAGTGGCGTGCGCAAACGCTCGATAAGCTCGGCGAGCGATCGGCTGCTGGACGGGAGGGCGCGAACGAGACTCGGGGCGAGCGTGGCGATGACGGAGCTTTCTCGGAGGTGTTCGGACGATCGGCGTGGCGGGCGGGGCTATGATACCACACCGAGCAGATGTGGCAGCGTTGGCAGTCTATTGACATGACTGCCAATCGAAGATATGATGAGGGTGTCAAAAATTTGGCCGCCGTTGCGCGGCAACCTACTGGAGGCTTAATACCATGGCAGAACTTACGGTTCGCCCGAACGGCTCGCGCCGGGTCCTCGGCGACTTCCTCGGCTTCGACCCCTTCCGCGCCGTGACGGCCGGCGGCTTCGGCTTCGAGATCAACAAGACGGAGAACGGCTACGCCGTCGAACTCCCCGTTGCGGGCTTCGCTCCCGACAACATCGACGTCACGCTCGAAGATCGTGTGCTCACGATCAGCGGCAAGACCGAGCGCCGCAGCTTCACTCGCTCATTGCTCATCCCCGAAGAGATCGATGCCGATTCGATCGGCGCGAAGGTCGAGCACGGCATGCTGACGATCACGCTCAACATGCATCCGAAGGCGCAGCCGCGCAAGATCGTGGTCGGCGTCGCGGGCTAACCGTCAGCGCGTAAACGACATGGTCCGCGCGGCCCGGCGTCGCGCGGACCGAAACGGATGTGCCGCGAAGCCTCGGCTTTTTACCTCGAACGCCCGGACGGCCATTCCGTCCGGGCGTTTTTCGATGGCCTGCCGGACCGAATTTAACTCCTGCCGACCTGACTCCTAACGAGTGAGCAGCATCGGGAACGAGACGCTGGTTTGGCGGCCGTCGGCGGTCGCGGCGGCGATGACGATGTC
>PLAE01000037.1 GCA_003134035.1 Candidatus Velthaea versatilis | reverse complement strand
GTCGCCGGTCATCGCGACGAGCCGGCCCGAGCCCTGTTCGCGCCGGATCAGCGCCATCTTCGTTTCCGGCGTCGCTTCGGCCAAGAAGTCGTCGACGCCGGCTTCGGTTGCGATCGCGCTTGCGGTGAGCGGATTGTCGCCGGTGATCATGATCGTGCGGATGCCCATCGCGCGCAAGCGGCCAAACCGTTCGCGCATGTTGGGTTTGAGGATGTCCTTGAGGTAAATTACGCCGAGTAAACCGCGTTCGTTCGCCAAGAGCAGCGGCGTGCCGCCGGCCCGCGCGATGCGCTCGATGTCGGCGTCCAGCCGCGTATCGGGTGCTCCGCCGCGCTGTTCACGAACCCAGGCCCGGACGGAATCGGGAGCACCCTTGCGGACTTTGGTGCCGTCGGCGAAGTCGAGTCCGCTCATGCGCGTGTACGCGCTGAACGGCACGAAGGTGGCGCCGGCCGGCACGCGCGGCACCGCATCGCCGGCGACGCCGGCTTGCGGCGCGGCGAGCAGCACGATCGAACGGCCCTCCGGCGTTTCGTCGGCGAGCGACGAGAGATACGCGGCGCGATACACCGTGAGTCGGTCGAGCCCGGGGGCAACGACGATCTCGGTCGCTTGGCGATTGCCCAGCGTGATCGTTCCGGTTTTGTCGAGCAGCAACGTGTCGACGTCGCCGGCGGCTTCGACCGCCCGGCCGCTCATTGCGAGCACGTTGCGCTGCAGCACGCGATCCATGCCCGCGATGCCGATCGCGGACAGCAGGCCGCCGATCGTCGTCGGAATCAGACACACCAAGAGCGCGATGAGCACCACGATGCTCGGCACGGCGCCGGCGTAGATCGAAAACGGAGCCAGCGTCGCCACCGCGACGAGGAACACGATCGTTAATCCCGCGAGCAGGATCGAGAGCGCGATCTCGTTCGGCGTTTTCTGGCGCTGCGCACCTTCGACGAGCGAGATCATCCGGTCGAGGAACGATTCACCCGGATTCGCGCCGACGATGAACTCGATCTGGTCGGAGAGCACCCGGGTGCCGCCGGTGACCGAACTACGGTCGCCGCCGGCCTCGCGAATCACCGGCGCGGATTCACCCGTGATCGCCGACTCATCGACGGTCGCGGCGCCGAAGACGACTTCGCCGTCGGCGGGGATGAGTTCGCCGGCATCGACGCGGATGCGATCGCCCTTGCGCAGCAGCGTCGCGCTGACCGTTTCGACTTTACCGGACACGATGCGTTTGGCCGAAGTGTCGGACTTGGTGCGCCGCAGGAAGTCCGCTTGGGCTTTGCCGCGCCCTTCGGCGACGGCCTCGGCGAAGTTGGCGAAGACGACGGTGAACCAGAGCCACAAAGAGATCGCGACGTCGAAGCTGCCCTGGCCGTTGGCGTGCAGGTAGTCGCGCACCGCGAAGATCGCCGACACGAGCGCACCGACTTCCACGATGAACATGACCGGATTGCGCAACTGCCAGCGCGGATCGAGCTTTTTGAACGACTCGACGATGGCGGGAGCAATGATGGCGCGATCGAACAGCGCGCGTTGACGCGTAACCATTAGGCTTTGCCCTCAAATGAAACGTGATTGAAGCGCGTATGCATTAGAATTCCTGGCCTTTGACCATCTGCAGGTGCTCGACGATTGGTCCGAGCGCGTCGGCGGGCAAGAACGTGAGCAAGCCGACGATGACGATCACGCTGAGCAGCAGCACGACGAAGACCGGCGATGTCGTTGTGAACGTGCCTGCGGTGACGGGGACCGCACGCTTTCCGGCCAGCGCTCCGGCCAGCGCGATCATCGGCACGATGATCGCGAAGCGGCCGAAGAACATCGCCGTGCCGGTCGCGATATTGTAGAACGTGTTGGGTCCCAGGCCGCCGAACGCCGACCCGTTGTTGCCCGTCGAGGACGAGAAGGCGTAGAGAATTTCGGAGAAGCCGTGCGAACCGTTGTTGCTCAGGGTGGCCAGACCGTCTTTGGAGACCGCCGCGATCGCGGTCGGCACCAGCGAGAACAGCGGCACCACGAGGATGGCGAGGATCGCGAGCTGCACCTCGCGCCGCTCGATCTTCTTGCCCAGGTACTCCGGAGTTCGCCCGACCATGAGGCCGGCGATGAACACCGTGAGCACGACGAACAAAATCATGCCGTAGAAGCCGCTGCCGACGCCGCCGAAGATGATTTCACCGAGCTGAATGTTGAGCAGCGGGATGAGCCCGCCCAGCGGCGTGAACGAATCGTGCTGGCCGTTGACGGCGCCGCACGACGTGTCGGTCGTCATCGTCGCGAACAGCGAGGTTGCGGCGATGCCGAAGCGCGTGTCTTTGCCTTCCATGTTCGGGCCGCTCACGCCGAGGTGCTGAACGAGCGGATTACCGCCGGATTCGGCGCCGTAGATCGCGGCAAAGCCGGCGACGAACACTAGCGACATCGCGATGAAGAGCGCCCAGCCTTGACGCTGATCCTTGGCGAAGCGGCCAAACGTGTACGTCAAGGCGCCGGCGATGAGGAAGATGCACACCATCTCGAACAGATTCGAGAGCGGCGTCGGGTTCTCGTTGGGCGCGATCGAGTTGGCGCCGACGAAGCCGCCGCCGTTGGTGCCCAATTCTTTGATGATCTCCTGCGAGGCCATCGGACCGCCGGTCAGCGTTTGGGTCACGCCCTCGATACCCTTGACGTCGACGTAGCTTGAGAAATTCTGCGGGACGCCTTGCCATAAGAGGAGCAGCGCGCCGACGATCGAGATCGGCAGCAGCACGTAGAAGATCGAGCGCGTCATGTCGACCCAAAAATTGCCCAGCGTCTTGCGATCGGTGCGCACGATGCCGCGCATGAAGGCGACCGAGAGCGCGATGCCGACCGCCGCCGACACGAAGTTGTGCCAGGCTAGACCGATCATCTGCGAGAGGTAACTCATCGATGATTCGCCGGAATAGAATTGCCAGTTGGTGTTGGTCAGAAAGCTGATCGCCGTGTTCCAGGCTAAGTCGGGCGCGAAGTTGCCGAAGTGCTGGGGGTTGAGCGGCAGCCACGCCTGGTTGCGCAGCAGCAAGTAAAGATAGACGAAACCGACCAAGCTGAAGCCGAACATGGCCAGCACGTAGGTGCGCCAGCCCATCTCGCGCTCGGGCGTTATGCGGCAGATTTTATAGAGCGCGCCTTCGACGGGCGCGACGAGCGGCGTCAAAAAGACGCGCTGGCCGTTGAAGACACGAAACATGTAGACGCCCAGTGGCCGAACGCAAGCGAGCACCAGCCCGAACGTCAGGACGGCTTGGAGCCAGCCGATAATGGTCACCTCAGAACTTCTCCGGGCGCAGCATGGCGTACGTGAGATAACTCAGTGCGCCGATTGAAAGCAGGAGGCCGACGAACAGATCCGCGTTCATACGCGTTCGCACGCGGCCGCGTAGCGGTCCATTGAAAAAAAGAAAAGCAGGACCAGCGCTGTTAGGGCAGCTTCAAGGACGATCATCGTTGGTTCCATCTGCCGGCAAGCGGCAACGGCAGGCAAGGGTCACGAGTAATGCTACGCGCGGTAAGCCAAGCGCGGGAGCCTCCGAACGGACCATCCGTTCGGACATCCGGCACGCTGCGGTCGCCGCACCCCGACCTCTCAAGAAAATACGTTTCAGCGGTTCACCAACTAG
>PLAE01000151.1 GCA_003134035.1 Candidatus Velthaea versatilis | reverse complement strand
CTGCGCCGCAAGCCGCAGTCGCCGGTTCGTCCGTCCGACGTTTACGTCAACTTGCCTTGGGCGGTTGGTCACGGATAGCTTGGGAAGGGAGCTCCTGCCGATAGGTTAGGAGTGACCTCGTTTTCAGGCCGGTCCGAATGGACATTCGGGCTGCCTGCGCTGCTCGATCTTTTTGACGGCGACCGCGACGCTCTCGGCGGCTTGCTCGAGGCGGCGATCGGTTCAATCGCGCGTGACGTTGGTCAAATCGAGGCCGCGATCACCGCCGGCGAGCAAGCGGGGCTCGCCGGCGTCGCGCACCGGCTCAAAGGGACGAGCGGAACGATCGATGCCCGGCGGGTCTTCGCGGCCGCCACGGCGCTCGAAGGGGCGGCGCGGGACGGCCCCGGGGCGCTCGCGGCGCTCGCGGCCGAGTTGCGGCTCGCGTTCGGCGAAGTCGAATCCGACGTTGCGGCGTACTTCGCGGCGAATTGAGCCGACTGCCACCAACTTTGGCCGGCGCACGTCTAAGCGCTGATGCGTATTACGATTTTGGGAGCGTCCGGCTTCATCGGCCGGCACCTCACGGCAACGCTGCGCGCCCGCGGTGACGAGGTCGTCACGGCCTCGCTGCGCGATCCGGCGCGTGCCGCGGCGGCCTGCGACGGCAGCGCCGCCGTGATCAATCTCGCCGGCGCGGCGGTGAGCGAACGCTGGACCGACGCGCAGAAACGCGAGATTGAACGGTCCCGCGTCGATCTGCCGCGGGCCTTCATCGACGCCCTCAAACACGTCGAGCACAAACCGGAGCAGTACATTTCGTCGTCGGCGATCGGTTACTACGGAACGAGCACGACCGCGACGTTTACCGAAACGAGCCCGCCGGGTTCGGATTTCTTGGCCCGGGTGTGCGTCGGCTGGGAAACCGAAGCGGCGCGCGCGCGCGATCTCGGCCTGCGCGTCGCAATCGTGCGCACCGGCCTCGTCCTCGGCAGCGACGGCGGCGCGCTGGCCAAATTGCTGCCGATTTTCCGCATCGGCCTGGGCGGCGTCGTGGCGAGCGGCGAGCAGTGGTATTCGTGGATCCACATCGACGATCAAGTCGGCATCTATTTACGTGCGCTCGACGCCTTCGACGGCGTGCTCAACGCGACGGCGCCGACGCCGCTCAAGAACCGCGAGTTCACCGCTGCGCTGGGCGCCGCGGTTCACCGGCCGACGTTCCTTCCCACGCCCGGGTTCGCCGTCTCCTTGATCCTCGGCGAGGGCGCCGTCGTCGTGACCGAGGGTCAGCGGGTGCTGCCCGAGGCAACGCTCGCCAGCGGTTATGTCTTCAAATATCCGGTGATCGGCGCGGCGCTCGAGGCAGTCGTGTCAGCCTGACGGTTCGGGCTTGCTCGGCGAATATCCGCATTTGCGCACGCGGTGTCCGCACAACCCGAACGTTCGGACGGCGAGCTGCGTTTTCACGATAATTCATCTCGAAGGAGAGCAGCATGCTTGACAAATTTGTGACGGCCGCCGTTGCCGCTGTCGCCGCGGCGGCGATCACTCCGGCCGCGGTTCTCGCGCAAGTGAGCGTCGGCCAGCCGATTCTGCCCTCGCAGACCGTCCTCACCGGAACGCTCGAACATCCGATCAACACGAAGACGGCACAGGGTACCGATCAATTCGTGCTCGACATTCAGCCGCCGTATCCGGGTGACGATCAACGCCTCAACGGTGCGCGCGTGATCGGTCACGTCGCGGGCGTCACCCGCGCGTCGGGGACGAAAAGGGGCAGCGTGACGCTGGCGTTCGACCGGCTCATGATGGCCGACGGAACCGAAGCAACGGTCAGCGGCCAGATGATCTCGTCCCAGGGTCAGCAGGGCGGCAACACGGCTGGCCGCGCGGTCATCGGCGGCGTGGTCGGGCAGATCATCGGCAACTATATCGGCAAACACATCGGCACCGATGTGGGCGGCGCGGTCGGCATTCTCGGCGGCGCGGCGTACGGGGCTTCGCTGGGAACCAACGTAACGCTGCCGCAGGGTTCGACCGTGCAGTTCAAAACCACCGCGGCGGCCATCGTAACCGGACGCCGCCAGGCCGGCGCCGACCTCGAACCGCAGCCCGCCACGCAAGCGCCGCCGTCGTACAGTCAGCCCGTTCCGCCGGCGCCCGCCGCCGCGCCGCCGGCCCAGCAGCCGCCGGCACCCTACCCGCAGCCGTCACCGACGATTTAGCCCTTAAGCGGGAACAGCCTCGCTGCGCGCGCCGGATGCGGCGTGCGCGGCTTCCTGGTCCTCGAGGTACTTCTCCGCCTCGAGAGCCGCCTTACAGCCCGACCCGGCCGCGGTGATCGCCTGTTTGTAGCGGATGTCGAAGACGTCGCCGGCGACAAAAACACCGGGGACGTTCGTCGTAACACCGTCGGGCGAAACGATGTACCCCGCTTTGTCGAGCTCGATCTGTCCCTCGAAGATCGCGGTATTGGGATCGTGTCCGATCGCGATGAACAGTGCATCGGCGGCGAAGGTCGATACGACGCCGGTTGCGACATCGCGCAACGTAAGGGCCGTCATCTTCTCTTCGCCGACGACCGCGTCGACGACGCTATTCCAGATGACCGCGATCTTCGGATGGCTCACCGCGCGTTCGGCCATGATCTTGCTCGCGCGGAAGCTCGCCTTGCGGTGCACGAGCGTGACGCGGCGGCCGAAGCGGGTCAGGAAAATCGCTTCTTCCATCGCCGAGTCGCCGCCGCCGACGACGACGATCTCCTTCTCGCGGAAGAATGCGCCGTCGCAAGTCGCGCAGGTCGAAACGCCGCGGCCGCGCAGCCGGGCCTCGCCCGGAATGTTAAGCCAGCGCGCGCTGGCGCCGGTGGCGAGGATGACCGAATCCGCCGTGTACTCGTGTTCGGCGCTGCGCACCACGAACGGCCGCACCGCGAAGTCGACCGACGTCACGTCGACGTTATGGAAGACGGTGCCGAAGCGCTCGGCCTGGGCGCGGAAGTTTTCCATCAGATCCGGCCCCATGATGCCGTCCCGGAAACCCGGATAGTTCTCGACCTCGGTCGTGAACATGAGTTGGCCGCCGTACATGTGCCCGGCGAACACGATCGGCGCGAGGTTTGCGCGGGCCGCATAGATCGCGGCCGTCAGTCCGGCCGGACCTGATCCGATAATGATGACGTTGGCGTGCGCGGTTGGCATTTCGCCTCTTTCAACACCGCGCGCCGACCTCCGGGTGCGGCCGGCCATCGAACCTCACCCGGCACCAAAGGCGCAACGCAACGGATTCGACGAAGTCGAGCGCCTCGTGCGCGCGGACGTTTGGCGTGATCTTGCCCTCCTAACGCTCGGCGGCCTCGCGCTGAGGCTGCTGTTCGTCGGCAACCCCGGGCACATCGTCGACCTGCAAACGTTCGGTCAATGGGCGCTCGCGGCCGCGGCCAACCCCTGGAACCGCGCCTACGAAGTCACCGATGCGAATTATCCGCCCGGCGCGCTGCTGATGTTCGAGCTGATCGGGCGCACCTACCGGCTCCTCGGCTTGAGCGATCCGCTCAGCCTGCGGATCGCCCTCAAAATTCCGAACGTGCTGTTCGACTGCCTCGGCGGCGGCGTGGTTTTCGGCATCGCCGCCCGCTTTGTCGAGCCGCGCCGGGCCTTGCTCGCCGCCGCGTTCTACGACTTCAATCCGGCGATCATCTACGACTCGAGTTTGTGGGGTCAGAACGATTCGATCCCGACGGTGAGCGCACTGGCGGGCGTCTACTGTCTGCTCGTTGAACGGCGCATCGCGGCGTGGATCATCTGGGCCTTCGCCGTGCTCAACAAACCGCCGGTGCTCGTGCTCGCGCCACTCTTTGCGCTCTCGGCGTTCGCCCCGCGCACCGCGCACGAACGCCGGCGCGCACTGTTCGCGACCGTCGCCGGCATCGCCGCGGCGATTGCGTGCGGGTATCTCATCGCTCGGCCCTTCTATACCGACGGGTCGATCGTCGCCGTCTATTCGCGCATGATCTCGTGGTACGGGATCGGGTCCTCGCTCTATCCGTACACGTCGGCCAACGGCTTCAACGTCTACGCGCTCTGCGGCGACTTTTTCGCATCGGATAACACGCCGGTGCTGTCCGTTCCGGTCAAATATTGGGCCGACGCGATCTTCGTCGCTATCGCGACGTTCATTTGCATTGAGTACGCGCGGCGGCGCGACGGTCGCGCGCTGGTCGAGGCCTGTTTTCTCGTTCTGCTGGCGTTCTTTTTGGTGCTCACCGAAATGCACGAACGTTATCTGATCTATGCACTGAGCTTCGCGCCGGCACTGGCACCGCTGGATCGCCGCTACCGCTGGGCGACGATCGCCTTGACGCTTACCCAATGGCTCAATCTCGAATACTCACTCACGTATATGTGGGTTGAATCGGACAAACCGGCGGGCATCGATCCGCACGAATTCGCACCGGTCCTCGTCCATCTCTGCGCGCTTACGAATATTGCCGTTTTCGCGCTGGGGATGCAGGTCTATCTGCGCCTGCCCGCCGCGCGGCCGACGGCCACAGGGACGCTGCGCGCAGAACACTAAGGGCGGCCCCATGCTCGAAGACGATTTCTCCGACGTTCTGCGCAAAGCACAGCGGGGGTTACGAATCGACACGCCGGACCTGGCACGAATGTCCGGGCTCGATGCGCAAGCGATCGACGCGTGGCGCGCCGGCGACGGCGTCCCCTCCGCCGACGAAGCACGCGCGCTGGCCGGTCCGCTGCGCCTGGACCCGGCCAAGCTTGCCGACCGGGCAGCCGGCGCCTGGGAACCGCACGTCGCGCTACCGGCGAACGTGCGCCATCATCCGCACGATCCGCATCCGTCCAACGGCTACCTGTTCTTTCTGGACGACGGCAAGACCGCGGCCCTCATCGACCCGGCCGGATTACCCGCGACGATCGTGCGCGCGGTCAACGAAGGGCCGTATGCGCTGCGCTATATCCTCATTACCCACAAGCACGCGGACCACTGCGACGCGACAGCCGATATCGCACGGACGTTCCCGGGCGCCCAGATCGTCATGCACAAATCGGATTCGGCGGCGATCGGATCGCTCGCGCAGCGAGCGTTGCCGATTATCGACGGCGATGAACTGCCCTTCGGCGATGGCGCCTCGATCCGCATGCTGCACACGCCGGGCCATACCGACGGCAGTTCGTGCTTTCTCTTTCGCTCGACGCTCTTCTCGGGCGACACGCTCTTCGCCGGCAGCGTCGGCGGTGCGTTCGGCGACGTGTCGACCTACGACGACATTCTGCGCAGCGTCAAGTTCAAGCTGTTCGCACTTGACGATGCCACGGTGCTCATGCCCGGACACGGACCGCCCTCGACGATCGCCGAGGAAAAAGCCCACAACCCGTTCTTTCTTTAACGACCTGAGATCCAGCCAAACCGTTATTGGCTGGATCTCAGGCGTGACTTCTCAGGAAGTATAGGATGCACGAACTTTCGACAACAGCGTCTTGGGACCGGCCGTGCGTCCGTCGCCGAGCAAGACCTCGACATCATAGTCGGGATACTCGGCGTCGAAGCGCCGGCGGCGCCAGTCGGCGACACTAAAGGACGCGCGCGCGATCCGCTCGTGGTTGCGCGCATAGCTGCGAAGGTTCGTCTTCGCTGTCGCTGACTTGGCGACTGGTCGGATGCGGACGGCGAAGCCTTCGAATTTTTCGATCTCAGCGGCAATACGTTCTATACTCGGCACGCCGCTTTGTTTTGCGGCGTTGTTCGATTTGCCTTGGGAAACACGTGCCTTTTTTAAGTTTAATTAAATGTAACTAAGTTGCAGGGCAGCGCATGGGTCAAACAAGAAGTCTGCTCGCAATGGCGAGCGACGCAAATCGAGCGCCCTGCGGCGCTGCCGGTCCGTCGCCGGCCGGAGCGCCGAGCGCGCCCGCTCAGGTGCGCAGCTTGTACCCGCGGACGGTGAGCGCGAAGGCGACCCCCAGCGCCAGCGCCGCCAAGCCGACGACGACGCTGAGCGATACGGCCAGCGGGACGTCGCCGCGGCCCGTATAGCTGTAGCGAAAGGCATCAATCATGTGAAACATGGGATTAAAGACTGTTATACGCTGCATGATCGGCGGCAAAAAGGCAATCGAGGTGAAGACACCGCCGACGAACACCAGCGGCGTTATCGCAAAGGTGGTGAGCGTCGCGATGTGGTCGAATTTCTCGGCCATGAGGCCGAAGATCACGCCGAGCGCCGAAAAGAGCGTCGCAACGAGCACGATCACGAGCAGATACAAACCCCAGTCGATCGGCGCGGTGTGCACCAGAATCACGCCCAGCGCGGTGATCAAGGCGGCGATGAACAGCGCGCGCAAGATCCCCGAAACGATGTAGCCGGCGACCAGCTCGAACGCCGACAGGGGCGCGATGAGCAGCTCCTGGATCGACAGCATGAACCGGCCCTGGAAAACAGAGCTCGAACTCTCGCCGTACGCCCCGTCGATCACCTGCAGCATGATCAAGCCGGGAATTAAAAACGTCGCGTACGGCACGCCCTGGACTTGTTTGATCCGGCTGCCCAGCGCGAGTCCGAAGACGAAGACGTAGAGCAGCGTGGTGATCACCGGCGGCCAGATCACCTGGTTGATGATCGAGAAGGTCCGCACCAGCTCACGTTTGATGAGCGTTTGCAGTCCGATCCAGTTCATCGGCGGGTGAGCTCCAGAAAAACGTCTTGCAAGCTGCGGTCGCCGATGAGATTCGCCGTCGTTTCGAGCGCGACGAGTTTGCCGGTCTCGACGATGCCGATCTGGTTGCACAGCTCCTGCGCTTCTTCTAAATAATGCGTGGTGAGAACGATGGTCGTGCCGGCGACGTTGAGTTCACGCAGAAACGCCCACAATTCGAGCCGCAGTTCGACGTCGACGCCGGCGGTCGGTTCGTCGAGGATCAGCAGCCGCGGCTCATGGATCAACGCACGCGCGAGCGTGAGCCGGCGCTTCATTCCGCCGGACAGGCGCGTGTAGACCAGTTTGGCTTTGCTGGTGAGGCCGAAGCGTTCGAGCAGGTCGTCGGCGCGTTTTCGCACCGCGGCACCCCGAAGGCCGTAATATCCGGCTTGATAGATGAGCACGTCGCGAATGTTGAGATAGCGGTCGAAGTTGTATTCCTGGGGCGCGAGACCAACCGTCACGCGCGCGGCGCGCCAGTCGCCGACCACGTCGTGACCGAATAACTCGATCGAGCCGCCGCCAATCGAAGCCAGCCCGACGATCGCGTTGATCGTCGTCGTTTTGCCCGCGCCGTTGGGTCCGAGCAACCCGAAAAACGCCCCGTCTTCGACATCGAATGAAATGCCGTCGACGGCGGTCAGATCGCCGTAGCGCTTGACCAGCCCGCGAATCCGGATCGCCGGGACGTTCATGGCACAACGGGCCCGATCGCTTTATAGCGATGCCGGCGCAGCACGGTCAAGCAACGGTCGACATCGGGGATTCCGCTGCGCGTGAGCTGCCGCGCGACCCGTTCGACGTCGAAGGGGACCCGGCGCGAGGTGTGTTGCCAGCCCCCGGGCCTCAGGGTCAGGATGGCGTAATGCGCGCGCGGATCGCCGTCCTTGGGCAGGCCGGCCGAGGCGACACAGGCCAACAGCTTGCCGCGCCACAGGCGAACGTACGGCAAGTGCAGATGGCCGAACGCGAACGCGCGCGCCGATTCGTCGCCGAACCAGCGCTCGAGCTGATCGTCGCCGGCGTCAGGCCAGACGTGTTCGTCGTCGGTTTTGGGATTGGCGTGGGTCACGAGCAAAGCGTTTTCGTCGGGTCCGAAGCTTAAGCGGACCGGTAAATCGTCGAGCCAGCGCGTCCATGCGTCGCCGATGGTCTGACGCTGCCAGCGGATCATCGAGACATCCTCGGGGTCGTCGTCGCCCTCGGCGATGTAGCGGTCGGTGTTCCCGCGGATGCACCGCGCGCCGACCGCGGCGAGGCGCTTGAGGACGCCTTTGGGTTTGGGGCCGTCCATGCAAAGATCGCCGGCGGCGACGATTTCGTCAGCCCCGCCTTGGGCCGCAAGATCCTCGAGACAGGCGTTCAACGCCACGAGATTGCCGTGGAGATCGGAAAGAATTGCGATGCGCATGGGGCGCCTACCGGGCAGTCCGGCGTTCGTCGGCGGGCCGGCGCGACGCACCGCGGAGCAGCGGGGAATTCACGGCCGGCGTTTGGTCGTCAAAACGAGCGAGAACGGACCAGCCCCGGCCTTCCCGAATTCCCAGAGGTCGATCGCTTCGACGGCGATCTTCGCCCGGCGCAATTGAACCAAGCTCTCGCGGAAGCGCAGGTTGGCGATCACCCGCCGCTCGCCGATCGCCAAGACGCCGGCGGCGTATTCTTCGCCCAACGGCACCTCGACGAGTTGGACGCCGGCGAGCGCACCAACGTCGAGCTGCGCGGGCGCGACGATCGCGGTGTCGCGCGCCACGAAGCTCAAGACGTTGCGCAGCCGCAGCACCGCCGGCCCGAGCGCGACCTCGACGGTGCGCAAGCCTTGCGCGGCGGTCAAGGCCTCGAGCTGCGAGCGCCCCAGCGCGTTCGAGCGCGCGCGCAGGCCGGCGTTAACGCGGGGAACGCCGACATACACCGTTTCGCCGGCCAGCGTCACGTCGCCGGCATCCAGCAAGCCGGGCGCAATGATCCGGCCGATGAGGGGAACGCCGAGCTCGGCGAGCGCCCGTTCGACCGCGGCGCTTTCGGCGCGCCGTTCGACCGACGAGGGGCGGGTCAAGATCGCGCCCGCTGCCAGCACGATCGCCAAATCGCCGATCAAGGACTCCGCCGGGGTTCCCAGGGCCGGCTCGAGGACCGTGACCGCCACACCCCGGTCGCGCAGGGTCCGCACGAGAATGGCGTGCTGTTCGATTGCCCGTTCGGCGATTGGACTGGGCTCGGCCGCAACCGGCACGAGCCGATCGACGGACGTCGAGGGGCGTAACACGACGGCGCCGGCGAGAACGCCGGCGTCATAGGTCACAAACGGTGCATCGAACAACTTGGGCGCCACGAGTTCCAATCGTCAGTCCGGTAATGACGGCTGTTTCGTCGTCAGGCCTCAGGTTCCGGTTCGGGGCCGGCGGCGGTCAATTCCGGCTCGCCGGCCGACCCGGGTCAACGGCGGCTTGGGCCGGCACCGCGAGCGCCGCGTACGGCCGTGGATCGACTGCGGGCGTGAAGAAATCGGCCATGTCCGTGGCCAGCAAGTCGCCTAGGCCGATCGGCGGGAGCGCCAAGATTTGCTCGGCCGTCTTGAGCACGCTGACCGTCGAGAGATGGCGCATTCCGAGGTAGCCGCGTTTGGCGAACGGCGAAATCACCAGGGCGTACGCGCGGGCCGCGTCGACGTGGTCGGGCGAACCGTACGCATCGTCCGGCAGCACGAAGATCGCGGTGTGCCGCCACGACGGCAACCGGCTTAGGTACGCGACGATCGTCCCCAGCGCGCGGTCGCCGTCGGCGACTTCCTCGGCCGGCGGCGGGATGTCGGGACCGCTGCCCGTGCGATCGTCGGGCAGCGCGATCTGCGTGTACCGCGGCTCGCGATGCGCCCGTACGAGCGCAGCATAATCGCGCACGAATTCACGCGCGCGGCGTTCGTCGCGGATGCGCAAGTTCCAGCCCGGATAGTCCGGGTCGACGTGGCCGGCGAGCACCACCGGCGCCGGAACGCTCGCGGCATAGCGCCCGCCCAGGCCCCGCGTTGGAGCGGCGCGGTCGTCGACCCCGGCGAAGTCCGGATCGTCGACCCGCGGGTCCGACGCCGCCCCGTCGTCGTAGCCGGCCAGCCGCAGGGCATCGCCGTAATCGCGGAACGGGATCGCGTGCCGCGACAGACTCGTGAAGATCGAACCCGTGCGCGGCACATCTTCGGGGTCCTGACCGGTTCCCGCATCGAAGTCCGGCCTGCTTGCCCACAGTGCGGCGCGCAGCGTGAAAGGCGGCGCGGTCGCATTCAAGATGAACTGGTGCCCACGGTCGGAACCCGCGGCGTCCGCGAACAGATTGCCGGCCAAAGCGAAGCGGCGCGCGAGCGCATGCATATTCGGCGTCACCGCCGCGCCGAACCGCACCAGGCTCGAATCGGCTGGTGCGCTGCCGAGATCGCCGAGCATCGCATCGAACGACTTCGCTTCCTGAACGATGACGACGACGCTGGTCAGTTCGCTCGGATAGTGCGGCGCCGCCGCTTGAACCGCCCGCGTATTCGTCAGCGCCGTCGCCGTCGCGGCGGCGAGCGTGACGCCGCTCAGGTCGATCTTCTGGAGCGTTGACCAGACCGCTTGCGCATCGCCGTCCGGCGCGACATTCCCCGCCGCCCCGAGATCGTGGCCGAAACCATTGGTGTTGAGAACGTACAGCGTGCGATCGTCGGCCGAGAGTTCCAGCGCGCACGGCGCCCAGCCCGTCGGCAGCAAACCCAGCCGGTGCAAGTGCAGCGGATCGCGCGCGTCGAGCACGGCCACGGCATTGAGGCCGGCGAGCGCGACATAGAGCCGGGTGCCGTCGCGCGAGAGCGCGAGCGCGGCCGGCTGCGTACCGTACGGGCCGCGGTCGAACAGGCGCAGTTCGGTCCCGCCGACGACCCGCGGTCCGTTGCGCAGCGCAACGGAGGCGATCCGATCGACGTTGGTCATCGCAACAAACGCGTAGGCGCCGTCGGCGGTCACCGCGATCGCTGCGGGGTGCGCGCCGCCGACGACCCGCAGCCCGTCGGGAGCCGGATCCATCGGCAGCGCCGCGGCCGGCGCCGGCGCGAGGTCGCCGTGGGGCGCGAGTTCGACGAACGACAGCGACGAGGCGCGGGCGAGGTCCGCGGGCGGCGAGCCGAACGGCGGCAGCAGCGGCGGGTCGGCCACGCGCGCATACCGCATGAGACCTTCGTTGCCGACCACGAGCCGGTCGCCGGCCAACGCCGCGCCGAAGGGCAGAAACCCGACCGCGGCGGCCGCTCCGCTGACCGCGCGCCGCGCCGTGTCAATGGCCGTGACCGTCCCGCCGCGCTCGTCGATCGCGTAGACGCGGCGCCCGTCCGCCGAGCCGACCAGCGCCGCGGGAGCGCTGCGGCCGCTGCCGTCAAAGGCCGCATCGAGCGCACCGTCGATCGAAATGACGTGCGCGGCGTCGGCCGTCAGGCGGCCGTCGGCGCCCAGATCGAGCACGTACACCGCGTCGCTGGAGCCGCCGGCGGCGAACACCACGTCTCCGCCAGGCCGGCGCGGGTCGCGCACGACCGCGACGCCGGCGAAATAGGTTTCGCCGGGCAACGCGAAGCGGCTGGCGACGCGCATCGTCGCCAGATCGACGGTCGCCAGCGAATAGCCGCCGGCGGCGTTCGGATCGACAGCGCTGCGGGCGCCCGCGCTGCCGTCATCGTCGTTGCTGACGATCGCGAAACGTCCGTCGGGCGAGACCGCGAAGCCCAGCGCGTTTTGCCCGGTGACGGCGCTGCTGCCCAGCGGCGTCACGATCCGGCCCGACGGCAGCACCGCGTCGAAAATCGCCCCGCCCCGGTGCCCGGCCGGGGCGTTTCCCGCCGGCGCGGTAAACTGCACCACCGCGCTCGAGCCGGCCGTCGGAAACGCCGCGACGAACGCGACCAGCAGACACCGGACCAGCTTCAAACCACGTTTTCCTTTGATGAATGAGATGAATGCGCGGCGACGGCGGCCGACGAGGCGCGCAGCCGGTCGAGGGCTTTCGCCAACCGCGCGACGCCCGTGACCATTGCCGTTTGGTCCAAATCGCCGAACGATAGACGCAGCGCCGGCGGACCGCTGCGGGTCGGATAATACGGCTCGGCCGGCATCACCAGCACGCCCTCGCGCGCACAGGCGTCGAACGCGGCCTGCGTCGATATGCGCGCCGGCAACGGCAGCCACACATTTGTGCCCGCTTGAGGCGGCGTGATCGCGGCCCACGGCAGCGCGTCGGTCAGCAAGTCGACAAACCGATCGCGCCGCGTTCGATACAACGCCCGCGCGGCTTTGATGTGCCGCGCAAAGGCCGGCGATTCGATGAACCGCCAGAGCGCGCGCTGGGTGAGCGTCGAGGTGAAGCTGTCGGTGCGAACCTTCGCCGACTCGATCGAATCGCGCATCCCCCCTCTGACCAGCAAATAGCCGATTCGCAGGGCCGGGAAGATCGACTTCGACAAGCTCTCCATCAACACGACGCGGCCGTCGTCATCGTAGGCCGCGAGCGGCGCGGGCGCCGGGCCGTCATAGGTGAAATTCCACCCGGTCTGATCTTCGAGCAGCACGACGTCGTAACGCCGGGCCAACGCCACGATCGCTTTCGCGCGGCGCGCCGGCAGCACCGCACCGGTGGGGTTTTGCGCGATCGGGGCGATGTAGAATAAACGCGGCCGGTATTCGGCGAAGACCCGCTCGACGTCGTCGACCCGCACGCCCTCGGCGTCGCTCTGCACTTCGACGTAGGTGGCGCCGCGCGCGTCGAAGACGCCGAGCGTACCGGGATAGGTCGGCGCTTCGGCCGCGACGACGGCGCGCTGGGTCAGCAGCACGCTTGCGATGAGATCGGCCGCCTGCTGCGCGCCCGAGGTCACGATGATATCGCCGCGGCGCGCATCGCAGCCGCGCGAGCGCAGTCCGGCCGCGAGCGCGCCGCACAAATCCGGATCGCCGGTGTGAGCGCGATACTGCATCGCTTCGGGCGGGTCGTCGGTGAGCGTGCGCGCCATGGCCCGGCCGAAATCGGTAAGCGGAAACGTTTCGGGTGCCGGGTGGCCGGTGCCCAGCGAGATCGCACCGGGCGCACCGGCGCGCGCGAGCCGGTCCAGAACGCCTTCCATGCGCTCGGCGCGCGCCACCTGGCCGAGGTCCGGTTCCCATTTGCGCGCGAAGGCACCCTCGGATTCGGATGCCGTCGCCGGCGCAACGAACGTGCCGCGGCCGACCCGGGAAACAACGCGGCCGCGCACGGCGAGCATCTCGTACGCCTGCGACACGGTGATGAGCGCGCAACCCAGTTGGCGCGCGAGGGAACGCATGGCCGGGAGCCGCGCGCCGGGCGGGAGCTCGCCACGCTCGATCGCAGCGACGACGCCGTCGGCAATTTGCACGTAGAGCGGACGCCGGTCGCGCGGATCGAGCGCGAGCGGCGGGTTCACTTCGTGTCGAGTCGGTAGCCGATTCCGCGCACGCTGGAGATTTGCAGCACCGCGTCGACTTCGGCTAATTTCTTGCGCAGCGCGGCGACGTGGACGTCGACCACGCGGGTGGGTACGCCCGAGACGTCGTTCCACACGCGTTCGAGGATCTGCGCGCGGGTCAGCAGCTTGCCCTCGGCTTCGCCTAAAAACCAGAGCAAACGAAACTCGAGCGCCGTCAGGGTTACGCCCTTCCCGCCGTTTTCGAGGGTATGAAAATCGCGCACCAGCGCGGCGGTGCCGATCGCCAACCGGCCGTCGTTGTCGCTCTTGCGCGAGCGCTCGCGGCGGCGCAGAAACGATTGAATGCGCGCGACGAGTTCGCTGCCGTTAAAGGGCTTGGCGATGTAGTCGTCGGCACCCAGGCCGAGTCCCTTGAGGACATCGCCTTCGCTGGAATGCGCGCTGACCATGAGGATGAACGCGTCGCTCGAATTGGCCAGAGACGTGCAAACGTCGAGCCCCGAGATATCAGGTAACTCGACGTCGAGCAGAACGACGGCGGGCTTGAATTGCGGCTCGATCTCCAGACCCGCGGCTCCGGTCGGGGCGACCTTCGTCTCGAAACCTGCCCGTTCGAGCAGCGTCCGCTCGAATGCGGCTACCTCGGGATCGTCTTCAATAACCAAAACGCGATCGGACATGCATCCCCTTTTGCTAATTTAATTCTTAGCGGCCGCTAGTACGGAGTCGTCGTCCTGCACCAAGAGTGCACGGCGCGCTAGACCCTCTTCGATCGCCGTTTCACGGACGGCACGGGCGACCGCTTCGACGACCCGCGTGTCGAAGACGCTGGGAATGACATATTCGGCGCTGCGTTCTTCGCCGACCACGTCGGCAATAGCGTGCGCGGCGGCAAGTTTCATGTTTTCGGAGATGCGCGAGGCGCGCGCGTCGAGGGCGCCGCGAAAGATGCCCGGAAACGCGAGCAGATTATTGACCTGATTGGGGAAATCACTGCGGCCGGTGCCCATCACCGCGACGTAGGGCGCGGCGACGTCGGGCATGATCTCGGGCGTCGGATTGGCCATCGCGAACACGATCGGGTCGCGCGCCATCTTCTTGAGATCGTCGACCTGCAAGATGTTCGGGGCGCTCACGCCGATGAACGCGTCGGCGCCCGCGAGCACGTCGCCCAGCGATCCGCGCCGATTGGCGGCGTTCGTGTTGTTCGCCAGCCACTGCCAGTGCGGATTGGTATAGGTTTCGTCGCGGTGGATCGCCCCCGCGCGGTCGACGGCGATGACGTCGCGAACGTGCGCGGCAAGCAGCATCTTGATCGTCGCCGTGCCGGCGGCGCCCGAGCCGTTGAGCACGATCGTCATGTCTTCAAGCCGCTTGCCGACGACCGCCGCGGCGTTGATCATCGCCGCTAAAATAACGACCGCCGTGCCGTGCTGATCGTCATGCATCACCGGGATGTCGAGTTCTTCGATCAGGCGCCGCTCGACCTCGAAGCAGCGCGGCGCGCTGATGTCCTCCAGGTTGATGCCGCCGAAAATCGGCGCGATATGTTTAACGGTTCCAACGATCTCGTCGACGTCGGTCGTATCGAGACAAATCGGAAACGCGTCGATATCGGCGAACTGGCGGAAGAGCATGCATTTGCCTTCCATCACGGGTGCCGCGCCGTAGGGACCGATATCGCCCAAACCCAAAACCGCGGTGCCGTCGCTGACCACGGCGACCGTGTTGCGTTTGATCGTCAGCTGGTAGGCCTTGGCCGGGTCGGCGGCGATCGCCATCGAAACGCGCGCGACACCGGGCGTATACACGATCGAAAGATCGGCGCGCGTCTTGACTGGCATCTTGCCTTCGATGCGGATCTTGCCGCCTAAATGCGCTAAAAATGTGGCGTCGGAAACGTGAATGATGCGGAAGTCCGCGAGGCGTTCGATCGCGGCCCGCACGTCGTTGCCGATCGCTTCGGACGGGACGGTGACCGAAACGTCGCGCACGACGCTGGCCCGCGTAACATTGCGCGTATCGACCGCGACGATCACACCGCCCGCGTCGCCGATCGACGATGCCAGGACGCCGAACGCGCCGGACGTGCTCGGCGTTTCCACCCGCATGATGAGCGTCGTTCCGATAAGCGCCGCAGCCATGGGGCTTTCTTTATCGATTGCGCCGATTGGTCCTCGCACTTTGCCTTCCAGGTCCTTGTAAACACGCGCACTAAAATTCGCGCGCATGCCCGGTCCGAACATCGAGCCGCTCGGTTTGCTCGGCGTAGCATCGCCGCCGGACGACGCCGTCGCCATCCGTGGATCGCTGTTGACGCCCGTCTTGCGCACCGCGCACGAATGCGCGATCCGGGCGGCATGACGTTGGGCGAGGGCTTACCGACCTTGCCGAGCAACGTTAGGTGTGAACGCCAGATGACCGACGCGACCTTTTCCGACGCTGTGCGCGAGATCGAAGCAACCGCGGCCGCCGAGCGCGCCGACCCGGCGCTCGATCCGCGCTGCGTGCCTTTCGTGCTGCACCACGGCCGCGTTACGGCGCGCGCTGTGGTGCTCTTTCACGGCTTCACCAATTGTCCGCGCCAGTTCGAGCTCTTGGCGCAACGGATATTTGAAAGCGGTGCCAATGTGTACGTGCCGCGTCTGCCGCGTCACGGCCGCAGCGACAAACTCACCTCCGAACTTGCCGGTTTGACGGCCACAGAGCTGAGCGCGGCGGCGCTCGATGCCGCGCGGCTCGGCGGCGCGCTCGGCACGGCGCTGCGCGTGCTTGGGCTGTCCGTCGGCGCGACGGTCGCGGCGTGGCTGGCGCAGCAGCGCCCGATCGATCTCGCAGTCGCCGTCGCGCCGTTCTTTTCCGTCGTGCGCGTACCGGCGCTGCTC
Source organism: Candidatus Velthaea versatilis (assembly GCA_003134035.1). Classification (GTDB taxonomy): domain Bacteria; phylum Vulcanimicrobiota; class Vulcanimicrobiia; order Vulcanimicrobiales; family Vulcanimicrobiaceae; genus Velthaea; species Velthaea versatilis. The sequence goes on along the minus strand of PLAE01000151.1, from coordinate 5,592 downwards.
GAACCGGCGCTGGCCGGCGCCCTGACGCTGGCGCCCAATCTCGAACTGTGGTGGGACCCGCGCGTGAAAGCCGCGGTCGGACCACCGCATGCCTATCCGCGCTTTTCAACCCACGCGCTCGCGCAATGTCTCGACCTGGGCGCGCAGGTACGAGCCGCGGCTGGCCAGGCCGCGCCGCAGGCCGCGCGCTGCGTGCTCGTGCTCAACGCGAAAGATCCGGCCATCGACAACGGCGCGGCACGCGCTGTGTGGGCGCGCTGGGCCGAACACGGCGCGCGCTGCGACACCTACACCTTCGAGAATCTCGACGTGCGTCACGATATCATCGAACCCGCGACCTACCCGGCCGCGACGACATTGGTCTACCCGATACTGCTCGACTTGCTCGCATCATGAGCGCGGCACCGGACGTCGCTCGGCGGCGCGTCGCGATCACCGGCAGCGACGGCATCATCGGCTCGCGGCTGGCGGCGAATCTCGCCGGCGAACTCGACGTCGTGGGCGTCAACCGCGCCGTCGCCGACGTGCTGGATCCCGCCGCGCTCGCGGCGGTGCTGCGTGGCTGCGATGCCGTCGTTCACCTGGCAGCAGGCGTGCTGCGCGATGGAAGCTGGAATGAAGTTTGGGACGTCAACCTGCTGGGCGTGCGCAACGTCTTCGATGCCGCCGTGCAGGCGCGCTGCACGCACGTGATCTATGCCAGCTCGCTGCACGTGATGGGCATGTACGAGGAGCAAGCGCGACCCGACATCTACGCGCCGGGCCGCGGGCCCCTGCTCGACACGGCGCTTGCGGTGCGGCCGGCCAATCCCTACGCGGTAACCAAAGCCTGCGGCGAGATCATCGCGCGCTATTACAGCGACGTGCACGGGTTGGCCGTCACCTGCGTGCGCATCGGCACGATGAACGTCGCGGACAGTCCAGCCATCGCCGACGCCGCCGCCGCCGCGCGGCTGCGCGACATGCCCGAAGCCGAACGCCGCGCGCGGCTGGCGGCAAAGTGGTTTTCGCACGCCGATTTCGCGCGGCTGGTGTGCGCGATTCTGCGCCGCGAGGTACGTTTTTCGATCGTCTACGGCGTGGGCGATAATCCCGGCCGGTTCGTCGATCTGGAGCCCGGCCGCGAGCTGTTCGGCTTTTGGCCGCAAGACGGCTCGCCGGCATGAGCGCTGCGGGCGCAGGGCGCTGGATCGAATGGACGCAGCGGCTGGCGGCGATTGCGCAGAGCGGGCTCACGTACGCGCGCGACCCGTTCGATATCGAGCGCTACGAAGCGCTGCGCGAGCTCGCGGCCGAGGTCATCTCCGCGCACACCGGACGTCCGGCGCTCGACATCGAGGTGTATCTGCGCCGTGAAACCGGCTACGCGACGCCCAAGATCGACGTTCGCGGTGTGGTGTTTCGCGCCGGCAAAATCCTGCTGGTGCGCGAACGCTCCGACGGCGGCTGGACGCTGCCCGGCGGCTGGGCCGACGTGCTCGACAGCCCCGGTAGCGCGACCGAACGCGAACTGCGCGAGGAATCCGGTTTCGAGACGCGCGCGGTCAAGCTGCTGGCAATCTTCGACCGCAATCGTCATCCGCATCCGCCCCAGCACTTCCATGTGTGGAAGGTCTTCGTTCGCTGCGAGATCATCGGCGGCGCACCGCGCGGCGGCAGCGAAACCGACGGCGTCGCGTTCTTCGCCCGCGACGCGCTGCCCGCGCTTTCGACGCTGCGCGTGACGGCCCACCAGTTGGCCCTCATGTTTGCCCACCTCGACGACCCGCAGCGCCCGCCCGAATTCGACTAAGGCTGGACGCGGGATGCAGCAGCTGCGGCGCCGGAGCGCCTCGATTACCAGAACGCTCAGAACACAAATGTCGAGCGCAGCTTCATTTGAAGGAAACGGCGCAGCTCTGCAGCGGACTCCGCCTCGAGTTGCGCGAGTTGGCGGAGCTTCTCCTCGGGCTGTGTGACCCGCCCGAACACCACCTCGATCTCGCGCAGGCGGTCGTAATACTCGTCGTAGTTTTCCAACTCGTCCGGGAGCGTGAACCCGGCACGGTACGCGCGACTTGCAGCGCTGACAACCGCGAGCAGCAGCGCAAGTCCGCCGAGGAAACGTGCTCTCGGCAAAAGCGAACCCCCGCGCGTCGTACGCCGCAGCGCCCGAGTATCTGACAAAGTTCGCCAATTTTTCCGAGGCTGAAGGTTTTTATCGGTCTCGGGTTATTTCAGCGACGCGACGTCGGGACGATAATGCACGTGTCGCGGAGCTGCTTAATCTTGGGAATGTGCAACGGACGCGTGGAACGTACCCCGAAGCGCTGCAATCGTATGAACAGGCCCTGGCGCTCTCACGACAACGGGGAGATCGTGACGGCGAGGCGGGCGCACTAACCGACATCGGTTTCGTGCAAAGCCAGCAAGGCTATTACCCGGACGCGCTGCAGTCGGGCCAGCAGGCCCTGGCACTGTTCCGACAACTCGGAGACCGTGACGGCGAAGCGGGCGCGCTCGACAACATCGGCATCGTGCAAAGGCACCTATGTCAGTTCCCCGATGCGCTGCAGTCGCACCAGCTGGCCTTGGCGCTCTACCGACAACTAGGAGACCGTAACGGCCAGGCAGGCGCGCTAGACAACATCGGCAGCGTGCAAAGCCAGCAAGGCCGATACCCCGAAGCGCTGCAGTCGCACCAGCAGGCCCTGGCACTGTCCCGACAACTCGGAGACCGCGACGGCGAGGCCATCGAGTTAGGGAACATCGGTATCGCACAAAGCCAGCAAGGCCAGTACCCCGCCGCGCTGCAGTCGCAACAGCAGGCCCTGGCACTATTACGACAACTCGGAGACCGTGACGGCGAGGCAAGCGCGCTAGAAAACATCGGCAGAGTGCAAAGCCAGCAAGGCCAATACCCCGACGCTTTGCACTCGTATGGGCAGGCACTGGCGCTCTACGAGCAGCTCAGGGAGAACGCGCAGGCGGCACGCGTGAGCGACGCCATCGCAAGACTAAAAGTGCCCGCACGACCGTCGCCCAACGCGACGTCGACGACGCCGTAGCGTGTTGCGCCGTTTGGATGTGTTCCGGCACGATATGCACGGCAACGAACGCCTGCGCTGGAACCGGAAAATTATCAGGGTCGGAGCGCTGTGTGTTGTGCTCGGAGCGCTTTTCACCTTCGTAGGTTGGCCGCAGCGATCGGCAGCAGCCGCATCGTGCGCAGCACGCGACGAATGGACGCCGATGACGAATTAGTCGCCGCTGATCGTCATCTCGGCGACCCGAAACGACGGCGACACGATGCTCCCGTCGAAGCGGATGTCGTCGGCGACGGCGTCAATCCCGGCCAACATCGCTTTGAAGTTCGAGGCGATCGTGAATTGATCGATCGGATAGGCCGGCTCGCCGTTTTCGATCCACATGCCGCGCGCGCCGCGGCTGTACGTGCCGCTGGCGTGTTCGGTCGCAAAGCCGATGGTATCGTACACCAGCACGCCGCGCGGCGTCGCCGCGATCAGCTCTTCGAGGCTGCGGTCACCGGCGTACAAATAGAAGTTGTGGACGCCGATCCCGCCACCCGAGGCATTGCCGGTCGTGCGCGCGCCCAGCCGGCGCGCGTAGTACGAATCGTACAAAAACGTCTTGAGCACGCCGCGCTCGAAGACGGTCGTCATCCCCGTGGGCGTTCCCTCGGCGTCGAACGGCGACGTGCCCAATCCGCCCGCGAGCCGGCCGTCGTCGACGATCGTGACGTGCGGCGAACCGATCGTCTCGCCGATTGCGTCGGCCAAATACGAGTTGCCGACCGCGACGTTGGCGGCGTTGATCGCGTTGAACAAATCGCCCAGGACGCCCGCGGCGACGTCGCGCTCGAAGATCACGGGAACGCGCATGGTCGCCGGACGCCGTGCGCCGCACAGGTCCAACGCGCGCTTGGCGGCTTGGCGCGCCACGCTTTCGACGCTTTCCAAACCCGCGTAGCCGCGCGCCGCCGTGCCGTACGATCCGATCCGCAAATCGGTGCCGTCGCGCGCCACCGGACTGCTGCTGCGGGAGACGCTCGTCATGCGATACGCCCCGCGAAAGCCCAGCGAATTGACCAGCGCGAGCGTCGCTTGCGAGTCGGCGACGTGCGAGCCGCGCGAATTGGCGATGCGCGGATCGGCGCGGCGAATGGCGCGCTCGAGTTCGAGCACGTCTTCGATTTTGGCGGCCGGTTCGCGCGCCGCGACATCGGGCGACACCATGGCGAGCGCCGCATCTTCGGCGGCCGGCGTGACCGACTCGGGTAGGCCGGCGTGCGGATCTTCACCGACGAACGCCGCCGCCGCGACGATGCGTTTGGCGAGGCCGCGAACCCCGTCGTGGGTGAGATCGGTGGTCGACATCGAGGCCCGGCGCCGGCCGACGAAGGTGCGCATCGTCAGCGAGCGCCCGCGCGATTGCTCGAGCTTCGTGAGTTCCGCGCCGCGGGCTTCGGCCGCGAAGCGGTCGTTGATCGACAGCGTCGCCTCGGCCGCGGATGCACCGTGTTCGACGGCGGCGGCCACCGCGACGGCGGCGATGCCCAGCGCTTCGTCGCGCGCGTCGGCGCGCGCGGCATCGTCGAGCTGCATCGCTTTAGGCGCCAGCGCCGGCGCCGACGGCGCTGCCGCCGACCGTGCAGCTCGCCAGTTTCACCGTCGGCATCCCGACGCCGACGGGCACCATCTGACCGCCTTTGCCGCAGGTATAGCTGCGGTTCGCCAAGCGTCCGTCGCTGCCGACCGCGACCACCTTGGTCATGGCGTCGGGACCGTTGCCGATCAGCGTCGCGCCGCGCACGGGCGCGGTTATCTTGCCGTGCTCGATGAGATAGCCTTCGGCGACCATGAACACAAAGTCGCCCTTGCTGATCTCGACTTGACCGCCGGCGAACGACGTCGCGTAGATGCCGCGCTCGACCGAGGCGATGATCTCCTCGAACGTCGACGTCCCGCTGGGCATGTAGGTGTTGCACATGCGCGGCTGCGGCATCACGCGAAACGATTGACGGCGACCGCTGCCGGTCGACGCGACCCCCATGAGTTTGGCGTTGAGCCGGTCCTGCATGTAGCCGCGCAGGATGCCGTTCTCGACGAGCACTTTGTGCGCGCCCGGCGTACCTTCGTCGTCGACGGCCACCGAGCCGCGTTCGTCGGTTAAATTGCCGTCGTCATAGATCGTGACGAGTTCGCTTGCGACCCGTTCGCCGACGCGCCCGCTATAGAGCGACGTGCCCTGGCGGTTGAAATCACTTTCGAGACCGTGGCCGACCGCCTCGTGCAGCAGCACGCCGCNNGCCGCCGGCGCCGACCACGACGGGCATCTCGCCGGCCGGGGTTTCGCGCGCGTCGAGATTGGTCGTCGCGATGCGCGCCGCTTCGGTCGCGATCGCTTCGGGCGTCTTGGTCGCGAAGATCGCCAGCGCCGTGCGTCCGCCGTCGGCATAGTAGCCGTTCGCCCGGCGGCCGCCGGTTTGGGCCACGGTTTGAACGCCGAGCGTCACGAGCGGCCGCAGGTCGGTCACGATTTCGCCGTCGCTCGTCGCGATTTGCACGAACTGCGTTTCGTCGCTGACGAAGG
>PLAE01000025.1 GCA_003134035.1 Candidatus Velthaea versatilis | reverse complement strand
CCGAAGCGCTCGTGCAGCCGATAAGTGGCGCCTTGATCGCCGCGGCAAGTCGTGGTTCGAGAGCCTTGCGAATGTCATGAAGGTCTTGGCCCGGCAATCCCAGGTGCGACACCGATGCGTGACAGTGCGCGACGCGCGGTCGCCCGGGTATGCGGGCACGGATGAGGAGCTACTTGAGATACGGGAGCGGGTCGACGTCGATGAGGGTGGGATTGAGCCGGGCGAGCTCACGCAAGAGATACTCGTGGCCTTGTCCCATGAACAGCACCACGCGGTCGCCGGGATGAATGACGCTTAGAATATTCGAGAAGATGAAGCAGTTTCGTGTGTACAAGTCCGCCACGTAGGTTGCGCCGGCGGCGTCGACGTTGCGTCCCATCCCGACGAAGATACTGTACCAGGAGGCATTCGCGGTAATGGCACGGTCGGTGTTGAGAAACCGCAATTCGTCGAGGTACGTGCCGTGCAATTCTAACTCGTCGCCGCGACGCACGAACGCCTCGAACTCGGGATCCTGGACGCCGGCGAAGTGTGCCCGGAGATAGGCGAGGATCCGCTTTCCACTGGGGGACGCATCGTCGATCGATGGGCCTTCCGCATCGATGGTATAGATCGTGGTATTGCCGGCTCGCGCGGCGAGTTTGAACCCGTATTGGTAGATCTCATTTGGACCAAGCGTGAATCGGCCGGCGAGATAGCGGCGGTACGCGTTCGCGTAGGTTGCATCGCCGAAGGGCGCCTCGATCAGCACCTTCGTGGGCGCAAAGCGTGCGAGATGAGCGACGATGTCGGCGATTTGGGCTTGCCGCTTCGCCGAAAGCGGGCTATCGGAAAAGACGCTGTTGTGAACATCGTGCCGGGATGCCAAATGCGCCACGCCGACGATCATGATGTGTGCCTTGGGTGGCGTATTCGCGCCGGCGGGTGCCGCGCTGAAGGCCACGAGCAGCATCGCGCAGAGGGCGCGTAGATGCATCGCCATCACAGCGCTGCGCGTTCGCGGCGACGGAGCACGTATGTGAGAACCATGGATTTACGTATCTCAGCGATCTCCGGAGGTTTCGTTTTAATACTTGGCGGGAGCGTGTAGGAATCGAACCTACCAGNNGGCCTCAACGGTTTTGAAGACCGCGCGAGCCACCAGACCCGTACGCTCCCCTGCGTCGCGCGCTCTTACGAGGAGACGCGAGCCGTTCCTTGATGGGGATCGCTAGAGAACGAAATACCCGGTTACGATGAAGATCCCGATCGCGACCAGCGCGCCGATCGCGATGTACTTGTTGCCGAGTTGCCGCCGGACCGCCGGATCGAGTTGCTCCTCGACCTCGCGGCGGCGGCTCAGCACCAGGGCGAGCACGATTGCGAAAATCGATCCCGTCCAGACGAAAATGAGTTGCTGATCGGGTAACGCCGGGGGCTCGCGTAGGGTCGTCCCGGCGGCGAAGGCAAACATCCCGCCCACCCAAACTTGCGAAGCACCGAGAACGAGCGCCGGCACGTGAACGAGCCCGAGGCGCGCGAACACGATCGCGGTCAGGAACGGGCGCAGCCCGTACCAGAGTGCCGTGCCCGCGAAGATCGCCAAAATGAGCGGCACGACGCCTCGCTAGTGCTCGGTGGAGGGCGGCGGAGCGGGCAGCGTTACGGCCATCGATTTTTCGCGCGCGACGAAGCGGGCGTGGTCGGCTTCGGTGAGGTCGGCGTAGCGCTGGGAGAAGGCGAGAGCGGCTTTGTCAAACGTGTCTTTCTTGCCGAGGTAAGCGGCGATGGCGGCCGCGTCGCCGGAGCCCTTAGTTTCAGCCTTGGGTGAGACCACGTCCCCTAGATAGTTTACTGAGCCAAGGGCGGAGAAGGATCATTCTCCGTGAGCACATCTCCCAAGTCAGAACCCTCTGCCCGGCCGACACGCCGGCGCTTTACGGTCGATCAGAAGTTGCGGATCCTCTCCGAGTACGAGGCGGCGCAAACGCCTGAGGCTCGCGGCGCCGTGTTGCGGCGCGAAGGCATCTACACCTCGCACATCACCCATTGGCGGCAGAAACGCGAGAGCGGCGGGAGCGCCGCCCTCGATCGCAAGCGTGGCCCAAAGCCCGACCCGCATGCGCGCGAAGTCGAACGCCTCCGTCGTGAAAACGAGCGACTGCTCAAGCGCAACGCGCAACTCGAGAAGATCGTCGAGGTCCAGGGAAAAATGCAGGCGCTCTTGCAAGAGCTCGGGAGCAAGGAAACCGCGCCGCCGTCCGAGCCATCACGGAAGACACGATGAATGCGCTGATCGCGGACGGCATCTCGCAACGCGAGGCATGCCGCAGCACGAGCACCTCGCGCGCGTCGTGGTTCCGGTGGCGCAAGCCGACTCCCGACCATCGTATCGTACGAGGCAGCGGCGTTCAGCCGCATGCGCTCGACGCCCAGGAACGAGCGACGCTGCTGGCGCTGTGCAACTCCGAGCGGTTCTGCAACATGGCGCCGCGGGCGATCTGGGCGACCTTGCTCGACGAGGGCTGCTATCTTGCATCACCGTCGACGATCTATCGCGTGCTGCGTGCGGCCGACCAGGTAAACGAACGCCGCGCAATTGCAACGCATCCAGCGCGCATCAAGCCTGAACTGGTAAC
>PLAE01000256.1 GCA_003134035.1 Candidatus Velthaea versatilis | reverse complement strand
CGACGAGCGCGGCGTCGTGCGCGCGATCGTCAGCGGGGCGTCGGTCGAAACCGCCACCGTCGAGACCAGCGAAGCGGCCCTCACCGCCTCATACGAACGCGGAACGCGCTACGGCGATGTCGGCCGAGCGCTGCCGGACGTTCGGCTCGTCTACGGCTCGCGCATCGTCGACCTCAGCGGCGTTTCGGAACCGGCTCAAGCGCAGGCGCTCGCTCGCGACGAGTTCGGTGGCCTCGCGCCCGACACGCCGATCGCGCTGCTCGTCGCCGCGCGCCCCGCATGACGGCCGCGGAGAAACTCATCAAGGAAGGCTATCGCTGCCGCCGCGAGCATCGGCTCGACGATGCGATGCATGCCTTCACCGAGGCGGTTACATCCGCCCGAGCAGCCGCCGATTCGCCGGTCCTGGCACGCGCGCTGGTAGCTGGGTCGTGGCCGCGCTCGTCTCCCCTTGTTGACCGTGCCATATGCGTGACTGGCTCACGGGGCTTGCACCCCAATCCTTCATTGAGTTATATTGGAGTATAATTGTTTGTCCGAGAGGCGTTGATGTACCGCACGGTTTTGCGAAAAGTTGGAGGCTCGGTCATGATGGCCGTGCCGCCGTCGATCCTTGACTTGTTGCATGTACAGGCCGGGTCGACCGTCGGGATGACGCTAGACGGTGGCCGATTGATCGTCGAGGCGCAGCCACGCCCGCGATACACGCTCGCGGAATTGCTGGCTGCCTCGGATTATTCCGAGCCGCAGCCTCTGGAAGAACGCGAATGGGTCGATGCCCCGGCGGCAGGCCGCGAAGAGTTATGAGGCGCGGCGATATCTATCTCGTTGCTCTTGATCCGGCGGCCGGCCGCGAGCAGCGTGGATTCCGGCCGGTACTCGTTGTGTCGGCCGTCGCGTTCAACGAAGCGACAAGGCTGCCCGTCGTTCTCCCAATCACGAACGGTGGCGACTTCGCAAAGCGAATCGGCTTCGCCGTTCCCATTTCGGGAATCGAGACGACAGGCTACGTGCGCTGCGATCAGCCGCGCGTGCTCGACTTACTTGCACGGAACGCGCGCAAGATCGACACGCTTCCAAGTCCGCTCATGAACGAAGTCCTCGCCAGGGTTGCACCGATTTTCGAGTGACGCGATCAGAACTCGCGGACGGCTATCATGCCGTCCCCCGTCGGAAGCTTGCGACGATCGTAACGTCGCTCGAGATGCGCACTCGCACCGAGCCGACGACCGAATCAGAACGCGCCGGGTGGGTATTCGAGCATCGGCCACATCCGCAACTCGCTTGGTACCGGGGGTTGTACCGCCGGATCGGCGAGCCGTATCTGTGGGCATCGCGTCTCGAACTGCCTGATGCTGCATTGGATGCGATCCTATCCGATCCGCGAGTCGAGATCTACCGCATCCTTGCGGGGGGCGAAGAAGCCGGCATCGTCGAGCTGGATTTTCGCGTCCCGGCCGAGTGCGAGCTCACCTATTTTGGCGTAACGCAACCGTGGATCGGTAGCGGCGCAGGGCGCTGGATGATCGATCGGGCGATCGAGCGTGCGTGGTCCATGCCGATCACGCGCTTTTGGGTGCACACGTGTTCGCTCGATCATCCGGCGGCGTTGCCGTTCTACCGCAAGGCGGGGTTCGTCCCGTTCCGCTGTGATGTCGAAGTTTTTAGCGATCCGCGCGCGACGGGCTTGTACCCAGCGGATAGCGCTCCACAAATTCCGTCTTTCAGCTAGCGAGGCGCGATCGCCTGAATGCCGACCCTGCGGTCAAGCCGACACGATCGCGCGGCGCGGCTCGGTCAGCCAAATGAGAAATGCGACGAGCGGCATACCGGCGCCGAGCGCGACGACCGCCGGCCAGCCGCCGCGTTCGTAGAGCGTGGCGGCGAGGGCCGAGCCGAGGGCGCCGCCGATGAAGAACGTTGAGATGTAGAGCGTGTTGAGGCGGCTACGCTCGGCGGGGTTGAGCGCGTAGATCGCCTGCTGTCCCGATACGAGTGAGGCTTGCACCGCAACGTCGATCGCGACGGCGGCGAGGGCGAGCGTCCAGAGGCGATCGGACACGAGCGCGAGCGCGAAGCCGAACGCGGCGATGCAGAAGGCCGCGCCGGAAGCCCACCGCCCGTATCCGCCGTCGCCGAGGCGCCCCGCGAGCGGCGCGATGAGGGCGCCCGCCGCACCCACGAGCGCGAACGCGCCGATCCACGTGGTCGAAAGGTGGAACGGCGCGGCCGAGAGATGGAAGGTGATCGTGGTCCAGAACGCGCTGAAGAGGCCGAACATCGCCGACTGATAGACGACCCGGCGGCGGAGAACGGGCTCGCGCCGAAGGATCGTCACGAGCGAACGCATCAGCGCGAGATACCCATCGGGATACACGGGGCGCCGCACGGGGAGCGCGCGCGCGAGGACCACGAGCGTGAGCGTGAGCATCACGGCGGAAACCAGGTACACGGCGCGCCAGCCCGCCACGCCCGAGATGAAACCGGCGAGCGCCCGCGCGAACAGGATGCCGAAGATCAGGCCGCTCATCACTTGCCCGACCACGCGCCCTCGTTCGGCCGCGGGCGCGAGGTTCGCGGCGAGCGGAACGAGCACTTGCGCGACGACCGACGTCACGCCGATCGCGAGCGACGCCGCGAGGAAGCACGCGAAGTTCGGCGCGACGCCCGCGCAGACGAGCGACACCACGGTGCCGACCAGGATGGTCAGGATCAGCCGCCGGTTCTCCACGAGATCCCCGAGCGGCACGAGCGCGAGGAGCCCGAAGGCGTACCCGATCTGCGTGACCGTGACNNCCGCAGGCCACCGCGAAGATCGCGATCAAGCCGCCGCCGAAGCGCACGTTAGAAGTGTTGGGCGATGTAGTCGATCCAGTGTTCGTAGACGTCGGTCAGCCGGACGGGGTCGCGTGGGAAGTGTCCGTCCACGGGCCAGACGCGCAGCGTCGCGTCCTTGTGATTGTCGCGTAGCGCCCGCCAATACATCGACGACGTGGCGAAGGGGTCGCGGTTGTCGCCCACGTCGGAGAGGATCAGCACGGGCGTGGTCACGTCGCGCACGTACGAGATCGCGGAGGCGCGACGCCACTCGGCCGCGTCGCCCGTGAACGGCGAACCGTGAAAGAGCGCGCTATCCGAATCGGAATCGTCGGCGACGCCGTAGTCCGTGATCCAATCGTCGACGGACGCGCCGGAAACGGCCGAACGCCAGATGTGGTACTTCGAGATCATCCAGGCCGTCATGATGCCGCCGTACGACCAGCCCGAGACCGCGAGCTTGTGTTCGTCGACGATGCCGCGGGCGCGGACCGCGTCGAGCGCCGCGATGATGTCCTTGCCGGGACCTTCGCTCGGGTCGTAGAGTACGGCGCGCTGGTACGCGAGCCCGAGGTTGTCGCTGCCGCGGTAGTTCGGTTCGAGCACGAGCCAGCCGCGCGCGGCGAGCAGTTCGCCAAGGCGATCGAACGAGCGGGTGGACGAACTCGTCGGGCCGCCGTGAATGTACACGACGAGCGGGTAGCGGCGCCCCGCGGTGAAGCCGGGCGGTTCGAGTAGCACTCCGTCTCCCGTGTGTCCGAACGACGTCGGATACGTGACGCGCTTCGCGGTCGCGAGATCGAGGGCGGCGATCGCCGCGTTGTCGTTCGTCAGCTTGACGATCGCACCGTCCTTGCCGCGCACGTAGAGCTCGGCCGGATCGGTGGCCGTGGTGGCGACGAACGCGAGCGTCCCGTCGCGTGCGATGGCGCCATCGAGATGCGACGAAATCTCGAGGTCGCCGAGGTCGACCCGTTCGGGCGCCGAGCCGTCGAGACGCACGCGCACGAGCGCGACGTCCGTTTCGTCCGCGCACGTAAAGTAGAGGCCGCTCGAATCGGGAAGCCACGCGTAGTCGTGCACCGCGCGATCGAAGGGATGCGAGAGCGACCGGCCTTCGCCGCCCGAAGGCTCCGTGACGTAGGCCTCCGTGAGGTTACTCTGGTTGTCGCCGGTCGAGTACGCGTAGGCAAGATGTTTGCCGTCCGGCGAGAAGCGCGGGTCTGCTTCGAAGCCGGCGTGCCCCGTCAGTTGCACGGGCTTCGCGCTCGCGACGTCGATCACGTCCACGTGCGCGCGGTCCGCGTCGTTGAGGATAGCGTTCGGCGCGAGCAGGTAGGCCACGTGCGTGCCGTCCGCGGACCACGAGAGCGTCGACTGCGCTTCGCCCGTCGTGATGCTCTGCGCGCCCGACGTGAGCCGGCGCGCCGTGCCTCCCGCGGCGGGAATGACGTACAGGTACGCAGGGCGCTGCACCTCGCGCGTCACGATCGGCTCCGTCGTGAAGACGAAGCTGTCGCGGAATTTGTCCGCGCCGTTGCGTTTGGGCTTCGCCTCCTCGGCCACGTACGCGAACGCGCCGCCGTCGGGCCGCCATGCGAACTGTTCGACGCCTTCGGGCGCAGCGGTCACCGGACGCGGGTCGCCGCCGTCGAGCGGCATCACCCACACCTGCGCTTTCGCATCGTCGCCGTTGCCGGAGTCCGCCACGAACGCGAGCTTCGTGCCGTCGGGCGAGAACGCCGGATCCGAGAGGCCCTTGCGATTGTACGTCAGCGTGCGTCGCGCGTGCGTCGCGATATCGACGAGCTCGAGATCGCGGGTCGAGCGATCCTCATCCCAGACCACGTGCGACACGACGAACGCCACGCGCGTCCCGTCCGGCGAGTTCACGGGCGACGAGATGCCGACGATCCGGTGCAGGTCGTCGAGCTGGATCGTGCGCGCCTCGGCGCTCACCGCAAGATTCGCGCACAATATCGCGCCCGTCGCGAAGGCGATCGAGGATTTCTTCAAGCCGGAATCTCCCATGGTCAGAACGTTTCGCCGTACAGGCTACGGTCGACATCGCGCTCGCCGCGGTGCAGGAAGTCGACGCCGTGCGTCATCCAGTCCGGCGCCGGCTTGCCGAGCAAGAAGTGATCGAAGAATTCGTCGAGGTGCACGGTCCAGTACTTCTGCTGCTCCCGCCCTTTGAGATTGTGCACTTCACCTTCGAACGAAAACAGGTATGCTTCCTTACCGAGGCGCCGGAGCGCGGTGAAGAATTCGATGCCCTGGGACTGCGGCACCGCATCGTCGAGATCGTTCGCGATCGTGAGGTAGGGCGTCTGGACGTGTTGTACGTCGAAGAGCGCCGAGTTCTCGACGTACAGATCCGTTCGGTCCCACGGCGTCGCGCCGATGCGGCTCTGGCTCACTTCGTATTGGAACTCGCGCACGATGCCTTCGCCCTCGCGGATTCCGCCGTAGGCGCTGATCATGTCGTCGACCGCGGCGCCGGCTTCGGCGGCGCGAAACGTCGTGCCGCTGCGGGTGAGCATGTAGGCGATCTGATAGGCGGCCCAGCTATGCCCGGCGATGCCGATGCGCGCGC
>PLAE01000097.1 GCA_003134035.1 Candidatus Velthaea versatilis | reverse complement strand
TCGCATCGATGCTCCGCAAACCGGCGGCATCGTACGCCGCGATGCCGTCGATGACACCCGATGTCAGTTCTCCCGTTTGCTTGTTGATCGCGAGAAGCACCGTGGGCTCGCGTGGAATCGAGAGCGCGACCACCCCGAATCCCATCGGCCACTTCGTGCCGGAACCAGCAATATTCGACACGAGCGTCGCGGGATACGAGCCAAACGCATTGCACAGCAAGAGACTCTGCGTGAAAACGTCTTGAGCAATCGGCGGCGGAAAGTCTTTCGCTTGTCCCTGATGCGAGATCCAACCGCTGCCTTCGTCGCTTTCGACGAGGAACGATCGGCCCGATTGTAGGCCGATATTGTACTGCGCGAAGCGAGAAGGCTTGCAAATCTCGTCGAACGTCGATTGATCCGCGACTCGCCCTTTGATTCGGATCGCGTTGATCGTTGCATCGCCCAGATTCCAGCCCATAAAGCTCCGGTACTTTGCGAGCAGTTGTTCTCCGCTTTCATCCGCTCGCGCCGTGCCGTAGGCGACAGCAAAAGACACCGCTATCGAAAGCAGAAGCACCTGAACTCGGCTCATCCACGTACCGCCCGAAGTCCGCACGACTCGTACGTTCGGCGAAGTGGAGAAACGATCCGCTCATCGTGAGTCTGGACGCCTTGCCAGCGAACGTCGGTCGTTTCAATACCGCCGCATTCGCCCGATTTTTTACCCGTTCGGCGTCGCCCAACCGTTGAGCTGCACGAGTCCGATGACGAGCGCCGTTGCGAACGCGATCCATGCCGCGACGCAGCCGACCAGCAGGGTCGCCGTCCGCGATTCCGCTCGCAAGCGGGTCATCAGCCACGCCGCGTACGTGAAGGTCGCGATGTTGCCAAGCAGTTCGGTGAGGTGTCCGCCGATCGCGTGCGTGTAGAACGGATACGCAAGACACAGGGCGATGAGGCCGGCGACGGCTCGCCGCGAGCGTGCGAGTCCAAATGCGGCACCCATGCCGGCGAAGAGCACGATCCAGACGGCGCCGATCACGGGGCCTCGTGGCGCGAACGACGGCCAGTGTTGCGTGCCCGGCTGGTTGAGCCCGAACGCCGCGAGCGCGCCGTTGGTCACCGCGGCAACGGCGACCGTCACGACGATCGGCACGCCGAGCCGTCCGAAGCCGGGCGAAAGCGAGCCGAGCGGCTGCCGGCGTTTGTCGTGTTTTGGAGCGATCACCCGAACAGAAGTCGACGCCGACCGGGCGAATTCCTCAGGCGGCTCGCCCGAGCCCAAACTTTACCGGGCGTCAACGCCTCGACGCCATGCGAGAGTCACTTGCGCGGGCACATGAATTCGAACGCTGTGGGCGGGTGCTGCCGTGCGTACGCCGTGCCCCGGACTCGCGTACGGGACCTGAGGATCGCGTCGATGAGTCCAGCTGCTGCCGCCCGCTCGGGCTTGGCCCTTCTCCGGTCTTACTGGGCGGCGCTGACGTTTATCCTGGTGGTCGGGCTCATCGCGATCTCGACGGCACCCGTCGGCGTGCGCGCGGTGATCATCGCGATCGCCGGAACCGCAGCCCTCATCCTGGTCATCGAGAATCTCGCGCGGGCCCGCCGCGCCGGCCCGGAAGCGGGGCAGCGATTGAAGCTCGAGCGCGAACTCGCATTCGCGGAGGCGGTGATGCAGGCACAACTCGATGCATCACCGATGGGTATCCTCGTCGTCGACGCTGCCGATCTCGTCCAGTCGTTCAGTGCGCGATTCGTCTCGTTCTTTTCGCCCCCGCCGTCGTTTGCGAAAGGCGCGAGCGATCGCGACATGCTTGCGAGTTTCTCGGCGGCGACGGTGGATCCCGAAGCGTCGCTCGCGCGCGTACGATATCTCTACGCGCACCCCGAGGAGATCGCCGACGACGAGGTGCTCATGAACGCCGGCCGCGATTTCGAGCGCCACTCGGTCGCGCTTCGGACGCCCGCGAAGGAGTCGATCGGGCGCATCTGGTTCTTCAACGACGTGACCGCCATGCGCGCCGCTACCCGCTCGGCCGAACTAGAACGGAACGTCGTTACCGCGCTCCTCGATGGACTCCCCGGCTATTTCGTCCAGATCGATGGAAACGGGCGCCTCGTGCGCTGGAACGAAAGTTTGCGCCTGCTCAACGGGTTGAGCGACGAAGAGATCATGGGTTCGGATCCGTTCGCGAACGTGATCGAGGCGGATCGCGCCTCCATGATGATCAAGATCCGAGAGACGATCACGATCGGCTCCGCCGAGCTCGAGTTTCGCATCACGACCCGGCGCGGAGTTCGGACGATACGCTGGCACGGACGGCGGATCGTGGTCGACGGCAAACCGCAGGTACTCGCGGTTGGGATTGACGTCACCGACATCCGTGCCGGCGAAGACCTGCTTCGAGCGAGCGAGGAACGCTTGCGCCTCATCTTTGAGTCTTCGACGGACGGCATCATCCTGCAAGACATCGAGAGCGGCCAATACGTCGACGTCAATTCACGCGCCTGTGAGATGTTCGGGTACACGCGAGACGAGTTTCTCGCGCTCCCGCCTTATGCGATCTCGGTCGCTTCGCCCGAGGAAGCGCAAGCGCAGCTCACGACGATACGAGAGAATTCCCCGGCAAAGCCGAAGGCTTTCGATTGGCTCTGCCGAGCGAAGGACGGACACGAGTTTTGGACGGAGATCTCTTCGCGGGGCGTTTCCTTCGGCGACCGTGAGGTGTTTCTCTCGACGATGCGCGATGCCACCGAACGCCGCCGGGCAGCGGCTGAGGTTTCGTACCGCGACCGTCTCCTTCATGCGCTGACATTGAGCACGGCCGAGCTCGTGAAAGGGACGGCGTACGAATCCTCGATGCCGCGCCTGCTCGAGGCCATCGGGCAAGAGATCTCCGGCGATCGGCTCTTGATCGTCGAACTCACGGGAGAGGCGGAGCACAAATCCGGCGCTGTCGCGTACAGTTGGCAACGCCCCGACATCGAGCAGATCAACGTTCAGCAGTTTGTCGCTGGCCGGTTTGGCCCGGAAGCTGCTGCGACGATCAACGCGTGGCTAGCCCCGCTGCACGAGGGAACGCCGGTCATCGCGCAGCTCGCGGACGCACCCGGTACCGTTCGCGAGATTCTGCTCGGTGCCAAGACGCTTTCGCTCGTGATCCTGCCGATCTTCGTCGATGGCGCCTTCTGGGGCTACTTCGGCGTCGACGACACCCGCGTCACACGCGCCTGGACACCCGTCGAGATCGAGGCCCTCAGGACGTTTGCCGACGTGGTCGGAGCGATGATCGC
>PLAE01000003.1 GCA_003134035.1 Candidatus Velthaea versatilis | reverse complement strand
CCGGCGGCGAGAGCATGAACATCCCGAGGCCCATCAATATCGCCGAGACGGCGAGATCGATTGCGACGAAGGGGAGGTAGAGTGCGACGCCGATTGCAAACGCGCTTCGCAATTCGCCGACGACGAAGGCCGGAACAAGCACGGTGAATGGCGTGCGCAGCGGGGACTCACCGGGCGGCCGATGCGCGACGCGCGCGAACACGCCGATGTCGTGCGTCTTCGTTTGACGCAGCATGAACGCGCGCAGCGGTTCGCCCGCGCGATTGAGAAACGCCGATTGCGTGAGTTTCCCGGCTGCATACGGCGTGATCGCATCACGCGAGATCCGGTCGAACGTGGGCGTCATGATCACGAACGTCAGCACGAGCGCGAGACCGGTGATCACCGTGTTCGGCGGCAACGTCGCTGCGCCGATCGCCGAACGCACCAGCGAGAGCACCACGACGATCCGCACGAACGAGGTCGAGAGCACGAGCACGAACGGCGCGATTGAGAGCAGGCTGAGGCCCGCGAGCACGTCGAGCGGAAGTGAGGAACGCCCGTGTGAGGCGAGAGCGAAGAGTCCATCCATACGCTAATCGTGCACGCCCGAGATGACGGCACGATTGCCGCGCGACTACCGTCGCGCGATACCGGTTGCCGCGCGACGACCGTCGCGCGATGAGGATCTACGGCTTGTCGATCAGCTCCGTGATGCGGACGCCGAAGTTTTCATCCACCGCGACGACTTCGCCGCGAGCGACGAGGCGGTCGTTGACGAGCAGATCGACCGGACCGCCGGCGAGGCGATCGAGCTCGACGACCGAACCGGTGCCGAGTTTGAGGATGTCTTCAACGAGCATCTTGCACGTGCCCAGCTCCGCCGTGACGGTGAGCGAGACGTTCATGAGGATGTCGAGATTTTTAGCGGATTCCGAGACGGCCATTACCGGGAAACTCCTGCGTTGCTCACGCGAAACGCGAGCCGGGAACCGGCGAGCCCGCAGGTCCCGACGGCAATAGTCTTCGCTCCGACGTTCAAGACGCCCGGAGAGCCGACCTTGGTGGAAAGCGTCAAGACATCGCCAGGAGTGAGCGCAAGCACGTCGCGCGCAGCAAGCGTTCCGGTGCCCAAAATGGCGCGCACCTCGATCGGTATCCCGGCGAGCGCCGCCGGCGGAATTGTCGTTCCGGGTCCGGGTTCGGGAAGCGCGCGCAGGATCGCGACGCCCAGCGTGAGCGCGACCGGCGCGCGCACGCGAATGTCGAAATACGCGACCGCGGGCGGCGCAGAGGCGGGGATCCAGGCCGTCGTCGGGCCGCGACGCTCGGCACAGAGCGGCTCCCAGGCGACCGCGCAGCGCTGCGCGATGCGTTCGAGCGCCTGCGCCTCGAGCGCCGAACACGGTCCGCTCGACACCGCGCCGCGCTCGTTGAAGGCGTGCCGCACGAGCGTGCGCGCATCGGCTTCGGGGATGATGAGGACGACGTCGGTGATGCGTCCCTGCGTCACGAACGCGCGCGCGTCGCGAGCGATCGCGCTCCAGGCGGCAGCGGTGAGCGCGTGCGGTTCGCCGATCACGAGCTCGCACGCATCGCCGAGGATCTCGCGCAAGCACTCACGCATCCGCGAGGCGGCAAGGCAGGCCGCGCCGGCCGGGATGCTCGAGCGCGGGACGAAGCGCTGGCGCTGCACGCGATCGGACCCGGCGGGGACGAAGCGCAGATCGGCGATCACTTGACGAGATCCGTCGCGGTGCGATCGGTTTGTCCGCGCGCCGCGAACGCCGCGCGCATGGCGGAGAAGGCGGTATACGCATCGGCAAGCCGAGCCAGCGCGGTATCGATGTCGATCCCGCCGCCATCGCGCGCGTTCGTCGCGAGCATCCCGAACGTGGCGTCGCCCGCGGTGCCGAGATGCGGCAACACGCCAGGCGGTGCCGCTACGTGGGTGCCGTCGATCCGGTCCGGCGCCGTGCCGGCGGGAAAGCGCGCGAGCGCGAGTTGCCCCGCGACGATCCGTTCGTTTGCGCGCGCGCCGGTGCGCGGATCGATCGTCGGACGGCTGTAGACGAGCGCGCCGTTCGGATCGATGTGCAAGCCGGCGTGACGCGCGAGCGCGGCATCGCTCGGATCGATGTGCAGTGCCGCGGGCAGCACACCGGGAGCACTCGTTCCGGCGTAGCCGAGCACCGGCGAACCGTCGCTCGCGATCAGCGCCGTGCCCTGCAGTGAAAAGGAACCGTCGCGCGTATACCGCGGGCTGCCGTCGCGAGCCGCGCTGACGAAGTACGCGCCCGCCGGGGCCGCGACGCTGAGCGGATCGAGCGTGAGCTGCGCGCGCGGCGCCGCGCCGACCGCCGTTCCGCGCTGCGGCACGGAGCCGGGCGTGAACGCCGCGAGCGCATCTTGGGCGCGTTGCACGACGCGTTCGAGCGCGTCACTCGTCGCTCGCGAGATCATGATTCCGCCTCCACGCCGACGCGCACACCGCGCGCCGCAAGCGCAAACCGAGCTTGCGCGAGCGCCTGCGCGACGCGCGCTTCGAGCGGCGCCGGACACAGCGCGACGATGCGCGTCGCGTTCCCCTGCGTCCGCACGATCACGTGCACGCGCGCGCCGCGGACGCTCACCGTTGCCGCACGCGCGCT
>PLAE01000120.1 GCA_003134035.1 Candidatus Velthaea versatilis | reverse complement strand
CAACAACATCGTGGTCGAAGGTCTGGCGATTTGTCTGCTCGAGTTCGGCTGCGGGGAGATGCGGGCGAATTCCGATGAGATTGCGGCCTTCATGGATTTCGTGCTCGAAGACGAGCGGCACCACGTCCGGTTCGGCGAGCGGATGCTCAAGCGGATGAACGAACGGGGCCAGCTCGCACATGCCGCGTCCGAAGATTTCTACGGCATCATGTGGGAACTCGTGCGTAAGGCGATCCACGAAATTCCCGACGTCCTCGACGCGCTCAGCCTCGTGCCCGCAACGCTCGAGCGTGACGTCAAGGCGTATTACGACCGGCGCTTCGCCGCAGCGGGGTTGACCTTTGGCGTCTGACGTATGCGGACCGGCGGGTCGGCTGCGTCGACCCGCCGGCGCTTCGCCAATGTGTTCGCGTTTGTCTGCGCGGCCGATTTCTTGATCGCCGGAAAGCGGCCGATCCTGACGCTCTCGACGCGCTTGCTGCTCGTCGTGGTGCTGGGCGTCGCCTTTGGTTACGTCTTGAGCGAACACTCGCTTTGGCACCCCGTCATCGGCGTGGGCGCGCTAATCCTCAACGTGATCTTCATCGGTTTCGCGCTGATCGACTACGTGAACTGGCACAAGGCACGAACGCAGCGCTGACCTGCGCCAAACCGGCACGGTGCGCTCAGGGATCGCATCCTTGTTTCAATCCGCGATCGTCGCGGGCAGCGGCCTTCGGGCCGTCGTCGTCGCGTCGGCGTCGCGCGCCAGATCATCCGCGGGATCTCACAGATCCACGCCGATCCCATGCTCATCCTCGATGCCGCCGACCTGCGTACCGGACGCTGGAGCCGGGCGAGCACCGACGGCATCACCGAAGCTGGCCGGGACCCAATCGCCGGGACGCGGTCGCCGATCGTCCGCCGCTCGAACGGTCAACTCGGGTTGCACAGCTTTTCGGCTCCTGCGTGCGCCAACGCCGAAGTCACTCAGCGTTTGGGATCGCTCGCAGGTCTCGTATCTGCGTAGGCCGCCCAGGTCGCGATAATCTGCCGCAACCGATCGCGATCGATCGGTTTAGCAAGATGGTCGTTCATCCCGGCTTCGCGGCAACTGACGATTTCCTCGTCCATCACATTTGCGGTCAGTGCAACGATCGGGATGTTTCGGACCGACGTGTCGAGTTCGCGAATGCGACGCGTGGCTTCCATGCCGTCCATGACCGGCATCTGCATATCCATGAGCATCAGGTCGAACGAACGCTCCTGCACGGCAGCGAGCGCCTCAAGACCGTCCGCGACGACCACGACGACATGCCCGTCTTTCGCGAGCATCGCTTGACCGACGATCTGATTCAGTGGGTTGTCATCGACGAGGAGGATGTGCCTCGCGACGATGTCCGTTCGGCGCCTGCCGCCAATCGCCGACCGCATGGGAGCCGCGGTCGTCGGTAGCTGGGCGGTGAACCAAAAGACGCTGCCGGTCCCAACTTCGCTCGTCACGCCGATCGTCCCCGACATCGCCTCAGCCAAGCGTCGTGAAATGGCAAGACCCAGGCCCGAGCCGCCAAACTTGCGCGCATTGGATCGATCGACTTGCGAGAAATTTTCGAACAACAAATGCTGGTTTTCGGGTGCGATACCAATACCCGTGTCGGAGATCTCGAAGCGCAGGAGATCGCTGCCGGCTTGCGGTTCGCAACGTACCGTTACGCCGACCCGGCCGCGCTCCGTGAACTTGAGCGCATTGCTCAGGAGGTTGAGGAGAATTTGACGCAGGCGCGTTGGATCGCCGTTGACCCAACCGGGAACGTTCGGGGCGATGGTAATGTCGAGGGCGACCCCTTTTTTGAGGGCCTCGCCTCGCACGAGCGCTAACGCACCGTGAACCATCCCAGCCGGGCTAAATGGGATCGCTTCGAGATCGACCTTCCCCGCCTCGACTTTGGACAGATCGAGAATATCGTTGATGATTGCCAGCAGCGATCGGCCCGCATCGGCGATCAGTCTCAGGTGCGCCTCATGCTCGGGGGCCAGATCGACATCGAGCAGCAACGACGTCAGTCCGATGATGCCGTTCATCGGGGTTCGAATCTCATGACTCATATTGGCAAGAAAGTTTGACTTCGCCCGATTCGCATCGTCTGCTACTTGCTTTGCCGCCATCCACATATCGACGGTTTTGAGCAGTCGCCCTTTCTCTTCGTGAAGTTGTATCGCGAGGTTGCGGAATTCAGTAACGTCCCAGGCGGTTCCGAGCATGCGAACCGGCTCGCCGGCTTGGGCCGTCACCATTCCCCGGCAACGCAGATAATGCGTCTCACCGTTGGGCCAGAGAACGCGATACTCCACATCGAGCAACGTGTGTCCGTCTATGGCGCCTGCAATTGCGCGCGTGGTCGGCTCTTCGTCCTCGGGGTGGAACGCCCGTTTCCAAATTTCGGCGGTCTGTGGCCCTGCTTGTTCCGATCGTCCATACAATGCAAACACTGTAGGGTCCCAGACGACGCCGTCAGTGAGCAGATCCCACTCCCAAATGCCAACCTCGCCGGCATGAGCGGCTGCCCGCACCCGTTCGAGGAGCCGCAGGCGCTCGCGTTCGGCATCTTTGGCTTCCGTAACGTCCTGAAATGCGCCGGCGATGGCGACGCCCGATCCGTCCGAGCCGAATTCTGGTTGCGCGATCGAGATGACGTGGCGGATGCTGCCGTCGGGGCGCACGATCCTTGCTTCGCTCTTATAGGGGCTTTTTGTAGCGATGGCGCGGTCAAGCGTGGCCAACACGCGTTCACGATCGTCCGGATGGTACGCGGTAATCGCGGTCTCGCGCGTCAGCTCTAAGGTCTTCGGTATGCCAAAGGTCCGATACAACTCGTCCGACCAAAACAACTCAGACGATGTGACGTCCAACCGCCAATGCCCGACCTGCGCAAGCTCTTCGGCCATTGCCAGTAGTCGGTTCTTTTCCTGAAGCATCGTCGCGGTCGCACGGTCGAGCTCGGCGGCGGCGCTGAGCTGTAAGGTAAGTGTTCGCGCCTCGGTAACGTCCCAATTCGTGCCGATCATGCTTTCGACTAGTCCGTTCGCATCGCGAACGATAACCGCCACCACTCGAATGTTGCGCACCTGACCGTCCGGCCAAACGACGCGGAATTCGCTCTCGAACGTAGGCGCGCTCGCAGCCGCCTGCGCGAGCTCGCCTTCCGCACGCTCACGATCGTCGGAGTGGAGAGTCGCAGCCCACGTTTGGTACGTCGCTGGGCCTCGCGCGGGATCGATCCCGAAGATCCGATACATGATGGGATCCCAATCAACCGCACCGGTGCGAACATCCCATTCCCAGATCCCGACCTGGGTTGCTGATGTCGCCAAGTTCACGCGCGCGGTCAGCCGCTCTTGCGCCTCTTTCTCTTGCCGGAGTTGCGCGTTGAGCGTACGCACTTCGGTGACATCCCAATTTGTTCCGATCATCCGTTCGGGAGCCCCGGTGCGACTACAGATCACCACCCCCGCTGCTTGGATGTGGTGCACATCGGCGTTGGGCCAAACGATCCGAAACGCGGTTGCGAACGGGGCCCTATTTGAAGCGGCTTGAGTTAGTTTTTGCGACACGCGTTCGCGATCGTCATCATGAACCGCCGCCAGCCATGTTTCAAACAGTGGGAAGACGTCGCCCTCGGCGAACCCGTAAAGCGCGTGCATCATCGGATCGCAAACGATCGAGTTTGCCACCATATCCCAATCCCATATCCCGACCCGCGCGCTCTGTGTTGCCAAGCCAACGCGCAGCGTAAGACGCTCCCGCTCGCGTTCGGCTTCTTTACGTTCGGTAACATCCTGAAAGACGCCGACGATGCCGACGATCTCGCCGTCCGCTGCCCGTTCGGCCCGACCGCTACAAATGACGTCGCGATAACTGCCATTGGTGTGGGCGATCCGCGCTTCAAAGGCCATCGGGGTTCCGTCCGTTAACGCGCGTTCAACAGACTTGCGGACACACGGTCGATCGTCGGGATGATAGGACTCGATCGCACTCTCGATGTCCGGCGGGCGCGACTTCGGCCAACCCAGAATTCGATAGAGTTCGTCCGACCAAAAAACATCGCGTCCGAGCACATCAATCCGCCAATGCCCGACGTGGGCCATCTGCTCGGCCATCGCCAGTAGTCGATTGGTTTCACTCAACTGCAACGCGGTAGCGTGAAGCTGCTCTTCGGCACGTCTTCGCGCGGTGATGTCGATAACCGAAGCGATAACGACGCGACCGCTGGCCGTCGTCATGGGATTAAGCATAATCTCAATAGGAACGCTACTGCCATCGAATCGGCGACCCTCCAACTGCCGTTGCTCGGCCATGACGCGAGGGCGTGATTCGCTTGCAAACGATTCCCTCTTTGCCGCGTGCCCCGCTCGCGCCATGTCGGGGACGAGAATGTCGACCGGTCGGCCCAAGAGTGCGCCGCGAGCATAGCCGAAGATTGTCTCGACTCGCGAGTTGGCGACCGTGATCATCCCCGCCCCATCGACGACCATCATGCCATTGGGGGCAGCTTCAATGTAGAGCCGGCTCGTTGCTTGTTGCTCGTCTAGAGCGGCGTGCTCAACGCTGCGCTGCGTGCCGCCACTGTTCTCGATGAGGCTGTCCTGATCGTCCATCAGACCGCGGACCGAGCGTCGACGTGGACATCGTGCGCGAGGCCGACGGTGTTCACGATGACCCGGTAAGCGTAAACGGCGACCGACGGATGGCGCATTTGCACCGGCCGCTCAATCGGCTTGGACTAGTGATCGAGCGATTCATCTTCTTGGTCGTCGGGCGAAAGTGACCGGCTTGTAGTAAAAAATGGTCCAAGCTGAGTGAAGTTTGTGTCCCAGTCGCTAGCGCTGTAGCCGCTCGATTTCATCGACGGCCGTGCTCGATTTCATCGTCAAAGCGTGCTCAAATCACGTGATACCGTGCGGGTGCACCAACTGCAGCCCGGTCTGCGGCAAAGATTCAAGCGTTGTCGAAGGCGAGGTTACCGGACAACTCGCGGTGGGCGTCCGCCTAGCCTGTCCGGTCATAAAGATGTTGAACTGCCGACTGCGTTCAAGCGGTGGCGGTTCCGGGGTACCCAGGGACGCTGGTCGGGTGTTCGTTCCGAGATGGTTATCAACTCCCCGAAACACAAGGAGGGCCAAAGGACGGCACCGGCGCGCCTTACCCGAAGGCGGCGAGAACCGCGGTGCCCTCGGCATCGAGATGCTGTTCGAACACTTTTGGGTGGGTGAGATAGAACAGGCACATCGCGCGCAGCACGAAGCTGTGCCATTCGCCGTCCTGCAGCGTGCGGATGCGCGCGGCCGTGGCGGCGACCAATCGGCGCACCCGGCTGACCGCCTGCGCGCTCGACGTGTAGCATGCCACGAAGTTGAGTTCGCAGTGCTCGCGGTCTTCGGCTTGATCGATGAAATAATCGAGCAGGATGTGAACTGCCGAAACGTTGGGGAAATAGGCGCGCAGCGTGTGCCGCACCGCGTCCGGGCCCAACGTCGTTTGCGAAGCGAGATAGAGCAGCGCGAAGACCGGCAGCGACGATCCGCAGGCGGCGGCGAACTCCCACCAATACAAGCCCGGAAAACGCTCGCGGTTGCGCTCATACCAGGCCGTGCAGATCGCTTCGCGCGTATCCGGACCGGCGTGTTTGAACGTTTGCAGTTCGGCGTAGAATGCCGCGATCTCGACGAGTTCGGCGCGCACGGCATGGTAGTTGGGCAGCGCGGCGACGCCGGCGCGCACGCGCGCGACAAGTCCGCGCAAATAGCCGCCGTCGTCGCCGGCGGGGCCGTCGCGATAGTAATCGCCGGGTGCGCGCCGGTCATCGAGTGCGTCGAGCAGGGCTTCGTGCAGCGTCGGATAGGCCTGCGGCGAAACGTTGGGCAGCCGGTCGCACAAGTTATCGAGATAGTCATAAATCGTTTCGAGCGGTGCGACGATCCCGACATAGCGCGCGGCGGCCGCGCGGTGCAGAAACGTCGCGAGGATGCAGCCGCCCGCAACGTGATAGGCTTTCTCGTGGATCGACGCCAGCGCTTGTTCGCGCAGCGCGGCGTCCGGAATCATGCGCGCCGCGGCTTCGATCGAAGCCAGCACATGCGCGGCACGCGGCACGACGGCGGACAAAAAGCGCGCCATCGACGCGAGGCCGCGCGGTCCCAATCCCAGCAGGCGGCGCAGCCGGGTCGGCGTCAGCAGCACCGCGCGCACGACGGCGTTCACGTCGCGCAGCAACGGCTGGCGGCGGCTTCGGCGCAGCCGAAACGCGACGGACTGCGCGAAGCGCAGTCCTCTAGAGGCCGCCGACATACCGCCCGGGTGCGAGCGACGCGGTCGGATCGAAGCGGGTCTTAATCGCACGCAAGGTTTCCATCGTCGATGGAGGCGTACCCCAGGCATCGATCTGCGCGCGCAGAGCCGGGTCGCCCGCGAGAACCGTCAGCCCGGGGACGGCGGCGCGGACGCCGGCGTCGAGCTCGCCCAGCAACGCGGCGGTTCGCGCGCCCGACGTCCCGGCGACGCGCACGATCGCGTCGCCGGTGCGGATGTCGGCAATGAAGTCGAAGCGCGCATCGCAGTCCGACGCGATGCCGCAGACCGCGAGCGCGCGCTGCCAAACCGTTTGCGGCAAGCCGGTTGAACGATACGTAACCGAACGATCCTCGAGCGGCTCGATATACGCGTCGATCGTGTTTTGCAGCACGTCGGCGGCGGCCGTCTCGTCGAACAGCAGCGTTTCGGCGATGCCGCACTTGCCCAGCGCCGACCGCAGTTCGCGTGTCGCGCGGTCGATCACCGCGCCGGAACCCTCGAAGAGCACGAGCAACCGCGCGTCCTCATCGCGCAATCGCGGCACACGCTCGAAAAAACCATCGACGACGAGTGCCGCCGCGGGCTCGATCGCAAGTGTCTCGAGGGCGGTCAGCGTTCGCTCCCGAATCTCGTCGGCGAGCGGCGCGATCGCCAGCCGCTGCCGCGGCGGGCGCGGCAGCGTTTTGAAATTCGCCCGCACGATTGCGCCCAGGGTGCCGAGCGAACCGACGTAGAGTCTGCTCATGTCGTAGCCGGTGACGTTCTTGACGACCATCCCGCCCGCGTTGACTAGCGATCCATCGGTGAGCGCGACGGTCGAGCCGATCAGCAGGTCGCGCAGGTGACCGTATGCCGCTCGGCGCGGCCCGGCCCAGCCGGCGGCGAGCGTTCCGCCGACGGTCGCGCGGCGCGGCAGCGGCGCGTCGAAGGGAATGAACTGCCGCGCCTGCGCCAGCGCCCGCGCGACGCCTTCGAGCGTTATGCCGGCTTGGAGTCCGATGGTTAATTCTCGCGGATCGTACTGCAGCACGCGGTCGAGCTTGCGCAGCGAGATCGCGACGTCGTAACGCTGCGGCGCGTTGCCGATCGACTGCAGCGTCGATCCGCCGAAGATGACGACGGCCGAGCCCGACTCCGCGGCCGCCGCGAGCGTGCCGGCCAACCGTGGCGCATCGGCCGGCTCCTCCACGCGCGCGGGCGCGCGATTGCCCAGCGCGTACGGGGTGGAAACGATCATGCCGCGGTCGACGCTTTGACTTCACCGCAGACGGCCCCGGTCGGAAAGATCTTATCCGGATTCAAAGCGCGCATCGGGTCGAACACGTCGCGCACGCGCGCCATCGCGGCGAGATCCGCGACGCTAAAGACCAGCGAGAGCGTTTTACGCTTCTCGTAGCCGATTCCGTGTTCGCCGCTGATCGTACCGCCCATGTCGATGCACGTTTGCAGAATCTCGTTGCCGGCGTCGATCACGGCTTGCACTTGGCGCGGCTCGCGCCGGTCGAAGATCATGAGCGGGTGCAGATTTCCATCGCCGGCATGAAAGACGTTGCCGACGGGCAACTGGTAATGCCGGGCGATTCCCTCGACGGCTTTCATGACCGCCGGGAGCTTGGTGCGCGGCACGCATGCATCTTGGATGTAATAGTTTGGAGCGATGCGCCCGATCGCACCGGCGGCGCCTTTGCGCGCCGCCCACAACGCCGCGCGCTCCGCGGCATCGCGCGCCGCCCGCCACGACAGCGCGCCGTGCTCGCGCGCGATCCCGGCGATGATCCGTTCGGCGTCGTCCATGTCGTCGAGCGGGCCGGCGGTTTCGACCAGCAGCACGGCGCCAGCGTCGGCCGGAAAACCGGCGTGATAATGCGCCTCAACGGCTTGGGTGATGAGCTTGTCCATGATCTCGAGCGCAACCGGAACGATGCCCGCTCCGATGATCGCCGACACGGCCTCCGACGCCGACTCCACGTCGGCAAAGGCGGCAACGTACACGCGCACGGCTTCCGGCAGCCGCATCAACCGCACCTCGATCTCGGTGATGAGGCCTAGGGTCCCTTCGCTGCCCACCAGCAGGCCGGTGACGTCGTAGCCCACATCGTCGAGGGCCGTCGTATGGATGCGGCCGGCCGCGTCGACATACTGCAGACCCAAAACGTGATTGGTCGTCGTGCCGTACGACAGGCAGTGCGGGCCGCCGGCGTTCGTTCCGACGTTGCCGCCGATCGTCGAAATCTTTTGGCTCGATGGGTCGGGTGCATAGAACACGCCGTAGCGCGCGATCGCGCTGGACAGTTCGAGATTGATCAGGCCGGGCTGCACGCGGGCGCGGCGATTGCGCACGTCGAGGGCGAGCAGCCGGTTCATGCGCGCGAACGAGATGACCAGACCGCCCTTGACCGGCACCGCACCGCCGCAGAGCCCAGTGCCCGCGCCGCGCGGAATGACCGGCTCATCGCATTCGCGCGCGATGCGTACCGCGGTCGCAACTTCGCGCACGTCGCGCGGAACGATCGCCGCGCTCGCGTTGCCGTCTTCTTTGTATGCGTCGTAGCCGTACGCGGCAAGATCGGCCGGCTCGATCCGGGCAACGTCCGTACCGAGCGCATCGATCAAGCGCCGTTGAAACGTGCTCGCCATTCGTCTGGGCGTACGCAGGCGAAAGCTCATGTTCCTGGGCAACTGGTCCACGACGCGCGCCGGCCCGGCTGCAGTTCAGCGCCCTTCGCCCAAACCGTGTCGATAGACCCAATGGGTCGACTTCGTCGACCCACTGGGTTCGGCCATCGGCCGAGCCGCTGTGTCGGGTAAACCCGACACATTCCTTAGTAGAGCAGATAGCGATCGCGCAGCGCCAAGAACGGCGGAACTTTGGCTTGCCAGGCGTGCACGATTTGGTCGGGCGACTCGCCGGCGAGCACCGCTTTGCGCACGGTATCGGTGCCCCAGTCGCGATCCATCGTGCGCGCGTCGTGAATGTGCAGAACGTGCAGGTCGCGCGCGGCGCAAAGCAGCTCGACGGCGGTGCGCACGCTGGGAAACGTGTGCGGGTTGTCGATATCGATCTCGACGCCGCTCAGTTCGCGCCCCTTCCAAAAACCGGCGTACGGCGTCCACGTCGTCGGCGTGAAGTGCACGCCGGGGATGTTGCGTGCGTTGAGCGCGGCGGCATAGGCTTTGCCGTCCATGCCGAAGACGCCGGCGCGTTCGAACGGCTTGTCGCTGCCGACGCCGTTGTTGAGACCGGCTTCGTCGATGAGGCCGGTGGAGAGATACACTAGCGTTGACTTCGCGTACGGAATGTTCGGCGACGTCGGCGTCCAGCGCAGCCCCGTTTCGTTCCACACCATGTCGCGCTGCCAACCGGTCATCGGAATGACTTTGAGCTGGGCGCCGATGTGAAATCCGTCGTTGAAGAGCCGGGCGAGTTCGCCGACGGTCATGCCGTGGCGCTCCGGGATCGGATACAGACCGACGAACGACTTGAAGCGCGGGTCGAGCACCGGTCCTTCGACGATTGTGCCGCCGATGGGATCGGGACGGTCGAGAATCCAGATTTCCTTGCCCGCCGCGGCGGCGCTCTGCATGACGTACGCCATCGTCGAGACGTAGGTATACGGCCGCGCCCCGACGTCTTGGATGTCGAACACCAGCACGTCGACGCCGTCGAGCATGGCGGCCGACGGGTGCCGCGTCGCGCCGTACAGGCTGAAGACGGGCAGTCCGGTTTGTTCGTCGGTATACGACGCGACATACGTGCCGGCGGGCCGGTTCCCGCGCAGCCCGTGCTCGGGGGCGAAGAGCGCTCGCACGCAGATGTGGCCCTGCTGCCGGACCGCATCGACGAAATTCTCGCCGCTTCCGGTCACGCCGCTTGCGTTGGTGACGATGCCGATACAGCGGCCGTGCAATTCGCGCCAGCCGTCGGCAAGGAAGGCATCGTCACCGAGGGTCACCGGCGAATCCGCGCGCGCGTTCGGCGCGCACACCAGCAGCAGCACGATGGCGAACACGCATTTGACAAATCGCATACCGATCGGCAAACGCCGGCCGGGAGCATTTCGTCCCGCGCGAGCAGCGACTCGTCTCGCCTGCACGGCGCGCGGCCCTTAACGGATCTTCGCTCTAGAGATGCGTTCGATGAGGTTGGACTCGTCGTCGCCCCGATAATCCCGCGCTCCGTCACGGTCGCCGAGGCGCCGCGCACCGGAGGACGTTGCTCGCCTGTGCGCCCAAAGCCCGACCGCGAACGAGTGCACCGTGCGCGCGATGCTCCGCAACGAAGGAAGGTGATACTTCACACCGCATAAGTGCGCGGTATGGCACCGAAGACGATCATCGAAGCGCGCGAGCCAGCCGCGACCCGCAAGCCGGACCCTACGGTCGTCGCCGCAATCGCGAAGCTCCGTCGAGCCGCCGCCGGTAGCGCCGTCGCCGCAACGGACGTCGATCGCGAAGGTCACTTACTCGCTCCCATATATGAGCTGCGGAACGGTGCTGGCCGAGTCGCGTGGGCCCGGTGACGAAGAAGCCTTCGCCCGCGTGAAAAGCTTCCGGCGGTGGCTTGCGACGCAAATAAAGCGAATCGGACACAGAAACAATGCTTGAAAGCGCCAAAAACGCGACGCTATACGAACGCGATTTTTCACTTATGGGCGTTACAGCAAGCCGCAGCTATCCGTGAGCATAGCTGGCTCGATGTCGACACCACAAACCTTACCGAGGAGCTGGGTTACTTGGCGGCCGCGCAAGTCAACGCGATGGAGTCGCAACTGCGCCGCCTTTTCTGGCATATGCTTAAAATATCCATCAACCCGAACGGCACACGCGCTCGTGGGACAACTCGCTCGCGGATGCAATCGAAAATCTGTATGATCTTTTCGAGAAAAGCCCATCGCTACGTCAAAAAGCGATAGATGAGGTAACCCGGGCATATAACCGAGCGGTGCGCAAAGCTGTGCGCGAAACCGGGCTTGAGCCGTGGATTTTTAGCACCGGCGACTCGCTTTTGTGCTGCATCGGGGTCATCGACGAATTAACGAAGATTCCCGCCGGCCACGACGGCAAAGTCGGGTCCTTCATTGGGCGCACCTTAGACTTCCTACGGGAAGGAGTGCAAACGACTTAGCCGCGCCGGATCCAAACAACCGGCAGCACGATCGTGCTCCAAATTCTCGGCGTTCTCGGAGCTCATAGCGCGACACGTTAGGCGCCGTTTGCCGGCCGCGCGCTTTAAGCCGCAGCTGGTACCGCCGTTGGCCGCGCTCGGAACGGCGTCTGCAAGCTCACCGTCTGTCCGGCAAGTCGCACAACTCCTACACGAACGCCGGGGCCGCGGTCGCGGGAATCAGTCCGTGGGCCGCGGCGCGTTCGAAGAGGTCGTTGACCGCCGCGATGCCGCTCGTCCCGACGTCGTCGCTGTAGTCGTTGACGTAGAGCGCGATGTGCGCGCGCATCACGGCGTCGTCCATCTCGAAGGCATGCGCGCGCACGTAGTCGATGATCTCGGGTTCGCGCGTTCGGGCAAACGCTAGGCTTTCCCGAATCCACGCGTCGATCGCGCGCGCCTCGGCCTCGCCGATATCGCGCCGCACGAGGATCGCGCCCAGCGGGATCGGATTGCCGGTCGCCGTTTCCCACCAGTCGCCCAGATCGATGACGCTCGCCAACCCCGCTTGGGCATAGGTGAAGCGCGATTCGTGGATGATGAGGCCGGCATCGACCGCGCCGGCGGCAACCGCGGCGACGATCTCGTCGAAGCGCAGCACCTTGACCTTCGGTTCGCGTCCGAGCGCCAAACGCAGCAGCAAAAACGCCGTGGTCAGGCGGCCCGGAATCGCGAATACCGCATCTGCGCCGAACGAGGCGAGGTCACGCGCCCCGGCGGCGACCACCAGCGGCCCGCAGCCCCGGCCGAGCGCCCCGCCCGCGCGCAAAATGCGGTACTTGTCGAGCAAATAGGGGATCGCGCCGTACGAAACCTTGGTCAGTTCGTAGCGTCCTTCGCGCGCGGCCCCGTTGAGTGCTTCGACGTCGTCGAGGACGACTTCGACGTGCGGTGCCGCGGCGAGCAATCCGTTCGTCAGCGCCGCGAAGATAAACGTATCGTTGGGGCACGGTGAGTACGCGAGGGAGTATGTCATAGAACGCTGCGATCTTTTGACGACGCGCGGCTTGCGGCGAAGCCGCAAACGCGATGGGCGGCTTGCGGCGAAGCCGCAACGCGAAGGGCGGCTTGCGGCGAAGCCGCAAACGCGAAGGGTCGACGAAGTNNGACGAAGTCGACCCACTAGCACGCGCCTTGAGCAAAGAACAGTTCCAGCGCGCGCACCGCCGCGGCTGCGCCGGCGCGAAAATCCCACTGGCTTGTTGCCCGGTCCCCCACCACGTTGGAAACCCCGCGCAACTCGATCGCCGCGATCCCGCCGAGCGCTGCAGCGCGCAACACGGCGAAGCCCTCCATCGATTCGGTCGCCGCAGCGTAGCGCGCCGCGAGCAACTCAGCGCGAGCGTCGCTGGTGGTGATGGTCGCCGAGGTGACGCCCGCACCGAACCGCAGCGCCGGCGAACGCGTGCGCAGGCGGTCGAGCGTCGCACGATCGGCCGCGCACGTGGCGGCGAGCGCAGCCCCGCCGGGCAGCGCGAGCGCGGCGCCGTCTTCGCGCCCGATCTCGACGTAGTGTTCGGTGGTGACGGCGACGGCGTCGCCGACGGCCGCCGCGCCGGCGAACGCGCCCGCGATCCCGGCATTGATCGTGAGTTCGTAGCGTTTGGTCCCCAGGGCCCGCGTCGTTCCGATCGCCGCCTCGACGGGACCGACGCCGACGGGGACCACATCGGCTCGCGCATGCGCGAAACCACGCAGTTCGGCCGCCACGGCGCAGACGACGAGAATCACCGCACACCGATGAACTTGTGCGTTTGCAATGAGAGCCGCAAGCGCTCCGGCCGTTCCTTGGCGGCAGTCACGGCGAGCGCGACGTTGGCCGGCTTGTTGCCCTCGGGCTGCAGCGCGATCGGCGTGGCGGCGGGAAACGCGTCGATCCATTCGGCCGGCACACGGCCGTCGACGATGAGCTTGACCTCGTCGGCGCGCGCCGCCATCGCCGGATGCAGCCGTTCCTTGGGCGAGACCGTCAGCCACACGTCGGCCGGCAGTTCGACGTCGATCGTCCCGTTGGATTCGATGTGGACGCGCCGGCCGTCGGCTTGCAGCGCGGCGATGAGCCCGGGGGTTTCCGTCTGCGCCAGCGGCTCCCCGCCGGTGAGGATCACCAGCGGGCAATCGCCGCCGGCCGCGCGCACCCGCCTCACGACGTCGTCGACCGAGGCGATGAAACGCAGCGCGTAGTCCGTGTCGCAGAAGGCGCAGGCCAAATTGCAGCCCGCTAGCCGAACGAAGACGGCCGGCGTTCCGGTCCACGTTCCCTCGCCCTGAACGCTGTAGAAGATCTCGGCCAGACCCAGCATACTCATTCCGGATCCAGTAGGCGAGCGAGCGGATCGCCGCGGCGCAAGATCGCGCAGGCGGTCGCCGTTTCCCACAACACGAGTTCGGCCAACTGCGGAAACTCGGGCACGAGCCGCCGCCAGATCCAGATGACGACGTTTTCCGACGTCGGGTTGGGGACGAGTTCGTTGAGCGAGCGATGATCGAGTTCGCCGATCACGCCGTTTTTGACGACGCGCGAAAGCATGTCGAAGTCGACGATCATCCCCGCCGCTGGTCCCTCGGGGACGAGTGGGCCGTCAAGCGTCACGTCGAGCCGGTACGAGTGGCCGTGCAGCCGCGAACATTTGCCCGGGTGATACGGCAGCACGTGCGCGGCCTCGAATTTGAACTGCTTGCGGATGAGCACGACCCGCCCGAATTCACCGCGCGGCCGGTGATGGCATTTTCGGCTCCGAATCCGGAGGGCGTGCCGGCGGGCAATCCCGAACGCGCCCCAGCGATGCTGTCGACCAACCGCGCCCACCTCGTCGCGATGCACGTCGCGGGCGAGATCGCCCCGGCGTCCGTGCCCGCGTCGCTGTATGATATCGGCTTCGACGGCGTCGCGCGGATCTTGCCGTCGGTGGGCGGCATCTGCCTCAACGTTCGCGTCGGCGACAACGCGATCGCGCCGGCCGGCGACCACATCGAGCCCGCGGTGAGCGCACGGGCCAAGGACGACCGGGCCAACGTCGGCTTCTGCGTCCTGGCCTGTGTCGGCAACACGGCCACCGTCCTGGGCGGCGATGCCAAGGGCGAAACGGGCGTCGTCACGGGCAAGCACGGCGGCATCGAGCACGTCATGATCGACTTTCCCGAGCAAGTGCTGGCGCGCCTGACGATCGGCGACCGGATCGGTATTCGCGCGTTCGGCGTCGGCCTCACGCTCGATGCACCGGCGGGCGTTAGCGTCTTCAACTGCGATCCCGATTTTTTCGACCAGCTCGGTATCACGCTGCGCGACGACAAGCTGCACGTACCGGTCGCCAAGGTCGTTCCGGCGGCGATCATGGGCTCAGGGCTGGGGCGCGCGACGGTTGCGCGCGGCGATTACGATATCCAAACGTTCGATCCGCAGATGGTCGCGCAGTACGGATTGGACGAGCTGCGCTTCGGCGATATCGTCGCGATCACCGATGCGGATCATCGGTTCGGCCGGATTTACCGCACCGGCGCGGTCAGCATCGGCATCGTCGCGCACGGCCGGTCTTTCATCGCCGGGCACGGACCCGGCGTGACGTCGCTGCTGACGTCGGCGACCGGCGCGCTCGTTCCGGTGCTCGATCCGGGCGCCAATATCGCCACGATTCTGCGGCTGCGCTAGCGGGTCGACTTCGTCGACCCTTCCCGTTCGGGCTTCGCCCGAGCCGCCCGTCGTCGCCTGTCGGGCAAGGCCCGACAGGCTCCTAGTAGTTCGAGTAGGGGCTTTAGGCCTACCCAACTAGGCTAACAATGCCCGCCTTTCCCGGGAGCGTCGGCATATTTCCCGCCGCTCTTCGCGCCGATGATTAAGAGTAGGAACGTCACGCCGACGGCGCGCCGTCAGCGCTTCACATCAGAAAGCTCCGATATGGACGCATTCGTGGTTAGCGAACCGCTCTACGACATCTGCGAGTCCTGGGCTGAAGAGCCCGAGCCCGACGCGTGGGAAGCGGTCTATCCGCAAGCCCTCGCGTGGCTGATCCGGCCGAATTAGCGGAGCCGGTCGAAGACCGCCGGCGTGAGTTCGACGATCGCTTGCAGCGTGAGGTCGGCGAGGGCCAGCGCGTCGGCGGCCGGCGGAAACGCCAGCGTCGGGATGGCGATGACCCGCATGCCGGCGTTTTTTCCGGCGCGGATGCCGTTGGACGAATCTTCGACCGCGACGCAGGCGCGCGGGTCGGCGCCGAGCAGTTCGGCGGCTTTGAGGTAAACGTCGGGGGCGGGTTTGCCGCGCCGCACTTCAGCCCCGGAAACCGTTACCCGGAAGGCGTCTCCGAGGCCGGCGAGCGCGACGACCAGATCGATGAGGTCGCGTCCCGACGACGACGCCAAGCCGGTCGGCCAGCGCCGGCTGATCGCGCGCACGGCCTCGATTGCGCCCGGAAAGAACGGCCGTTCGCGCTCGTAGTCGGCCCGCAGGTGACGGACCACTTCGCGCTCGATGATCGCGGGTTCGAGCGGGATGCCGACCGTGTCGTGCAGGTAGCGCGCCCATTCGGGCGGGCTCATGCCCATCACGTCGGCCGCGACGCCGGACCCGTAGTGTCCGCCGAACTCGGCCACCACCGCCAAGCGCGCGCGATCCCAATGCTCTTCGGAATCGATGATTACGCCGTCCATGTCGAAGATCACCGCCCCGACGGTCGCGCGGGGCGGCGGCGCGTCGTGTGCCGTCACGGGTTCACCGGCGAACGGGTCAGGTGGCGAACGTATACCGTATTCGACGGGTAGTCGAAGATGAGATCGTAATCGTGCAAGAGATCGGTCCCCATCAGACCGTCGATGTCCTCGAAGCCCAAATCGGCGCTCGAGACGTCGACGAGCGATTGTGGGATCGTCGCGCCGGCGAACTCGATGTCGCGGACGCGCACGGTTTCGGCGATGCCGGTGCCGCCGACGCCGCGAAAACGCGCCGCCGGCGGTACGCCGCGGTCGCTCGCGAGGTCCAGCCGGTCGACGAAGGCGGCGCCCAGGACCGTGCGGTTCGCCCCGGTATCGAGGATGACGCGCGCCGCGACGGGGCCGACTTTTATCCGCACGGCGGGCTGTTTATCGTCGAGCCCGACCGGAACCTCGACCAGATCCGGCGGCGCATGAAACGCGGCCGGATGCAGCGCTTCGACCAGGGCGTGGTCGACGTCGACGTGCAAGACCAGCTCGGCGAAGAAATCAAAGCCGAGCAGACCGCTGACGCGCGTGCGCTCGTCGGCCCGAAACGGGATCGGGACCACGCGCGACACAACGTTGCGCATGCGCAGTGCGCCGACGCTCATCACCGGAACGATCGAGGTCGTTTCGGGAAACGGACCGATCGTCGCTCCGATGCGCTCGCCGTAGCGTTCGAGGCCCACCGTTTCGGCGACGAGCGGATCGATCACGATGCCGGCCGCGCCCGAGTCGAGCAAGAAATCGAATCCGCGGCCGTCGACAAAGACGCGCACGACGAGCAATCCGTTGACGGTGCGCACCGGGATCCGCACGGACGACAGGCCCGCGGGGAACTCCACGAGCATTCGGCGCGAGGGCGGAATGGCGACGTCCGCGGGGTCGGGCGTCGTGTCGAGCGTTCGCGAAATAAGGGTTTGTTCGCGTTCGTTGCCGAGCGAGTCGACCGTGCGGATGTGGCTGGGCAGCGACTCACCGTCGAACGGTTTGAAATCGTCGTAGGTCGTCACGAAACGCCGGTTGCGTTCGATCCGGTCGAGGCGCACGACGTCGCCGCTCTGCTTGTCGATAAAAAGCCACTCGTGACGTCCGTTCGGCGGATCGATCTCGACGACGTATGCGTTGAGCGCAATCGACTCACCGATCAGCCGCGTGTCGCGGGTGTCGTTGGAATCCCAGAGCCGGCCGGAGATCGCGTCGCGTTCGTGAAAGCCCGAGAACGTGAAGGTGATGCCGTTGCGGTTTTGCTGCCAGCGAATGCCCGCATGCATGCCGTTTTCATACGCGAGTGGACCGAGCGTGGTCGTTTCGCGATAGTCCTTACCGAGCCGGCGGACCCGAAAACTTCCCGTTTGACCGTCTTGCGTCAGGTGCCAATCTTCGATCAGCGTCGCGTTGCGGGGGCGCGCGGCGGGGTGCGCGCTGCGGTACTCGGCGCGGACGTGGGCCAGCGTTGAACTCGAAGCGATCATCGCGCGCGGCGGGTCGTCGTAGGCGGCGCCGGCCGGGATCGCGTACAGCGCGCAGGCACCCGCCAGCGCGGCGATCCAGCGCGAATTCAGCGTACGGCGCGCATTCAGCTTTACAGCGCGCCGGCCGGCCCCAGCGCTTCGAGCCGCCGTTTGAGATCGGTCAAGAAACCCGAGGCGACCGCGCCGTCAACCACGCGGTGGTCGAGTGACAGGCAGACGTTCATCATCGAACGGATCGCAATGGCATCGTCGTCGCGCACCACGGCTCGTTTGACGACTGACTCCATCGTTATGATTCCGGCCTGCCCACTCACCAGGATCGGCGCTGAGAGGATCGACCCGTTGGCGCCGGTGTTGTTGACCGTGAAGGTACCGCCGCTCAGTTCGTCGGGACCGAGTTTGCCGCGCCGGGTTCGGTCGATGAGGTCGCCGGCTTTGAGCGCGAGGCCGGTGATCGAAAGCGCACCCGCGCCGCGGATGACGGGGACGAGCAGGTTGCCCGCGGCGGCGACGGCGATCCCGACGTTGATTTCGGTATGAATGCGGATCCCCTCGGGCGTGAACGATGCGTTCATGAGCGGGAAGACCGCTAGCGATTCGACGACACCCCGGATGAAAAACGGCAGTAGCGTCAGTTTGGTGCCGTGCAGACGCTCGAAGGCGTCCTTCTCGCGCAGCCGCCATTTCCAAAGGTTCGTGACGTCGACTTCGACCATCGTCCAAGCATGCGGTGCGGTCTGCTTCGACTCGACCATGCGGCGCGCGATCAGGCGGCGCGCGGCGGTGAGCGGAACGAGTTCGCCCGGCATCACCGTGACCGGTGCGAGGTTCGGCTTGGCGGCCGTGGCGGCGGGCGCCG
>PLAE01000226.1 GCA_003134035.1 Candidatus Velthaea versatilis | reverse complement strand
CCTAACCCGGCGGAGCCGGAACCAAATGAGGTCTTGCGCATTGGCTCGCGCGTGGTGGTTCCGGCTCCGCCGGGAGGACTCTGGGCCGGCTGGGAGCAGGTTTCGCCAGGAGGCTGTAGGCGATGGCTACCAACTTGCTCACCGAGCGATTTTCCGCTCAAATTGCCGGTGTTCTCAGCTGCTATGACCGGCTGATCGTTCAAGGAACGATCCCCGACTTTTGCTACGGCCAAGCGATGACGAATTACTTGAACGAGCGTCGCATCCGCATCTTTGATTACGCGCAATTTGCGCAACCGCTGCGCGAGGCCTTGCGCGAGCACGCTGAGCGCGTAGCTGCCGAGAATGGAATCGAAGTCGAGTTCATCCGCACCAGCCGCATGCGCAAATCTGACAAGATCGCCGCGCTGATCCAGCAACGAGGGACGCAGCCCGGGCTCGTTGCCATTCTCTCCGCGATGGAACCCTGCTCGACCTATAAGCCATGGCACGACAAGACGACCGGCAAGACGTTCCTGCGACCCGACAGCGGGAAGTGCCTTCACTACTATTTCTATTTTATCGACGAGCACCTGGGGTTGTGCTACCTGCGCGTGCCGACCTGGTGCCCATTTCGGCTGCAGTTCTATTGCAATGGGCACTTCTGGCTCGCCAACGAACTTGGGCGACGAGGCATCGCTCATCAGATGCTCGATAATGCCTTTCGCTCGATCGATAACTTTGCGCGAGCCCAAGAACTCGCCGACGGTCTGCGCATCCAAACCCTGCACCGCAAACTCGATGCCTTTGTTCGTCGCTTCTCTCCGGCGATCGCGGACCTGGGCGTCACGTACCATTGGAGCATCGACCAAGCCGAATACGCAACGGACATCGTCTTTCGTCGCCGGGAAGATTTGCAAGCCATCTACGACCGGCTCACACGGACTGCGATTCACACGGTGAAACCCGAGAACGTGGCCACCTTCCTGGGCCGCCCCCTACATCCAAATAACCGCGACGAAATCGGCAACCGGTTTGAGACTAGGATCGTTGGAACGCGCATCAAGCACACGATGGGACCGGCTTCGATTAAGATGTACGACAAGCACGGCTTCATTCTGCGAATCGAGACGACCGCAAACGACGTCTCTTTCTTCAAGCACTACCGCAAGGTAGAACATCGCGATGGTACGACCGAGACCAAATGGACTTCTATGAAAAAGGGCATTTACAGTTTGTCGCCGCTGCGAGACGTGCTGTGTGCGGCCAACCGCCGCTACCTGGAGTTCATCTCGGCGATCGACACACCGACTGCCGGCATCGATGCGCTCCGCAAAATCTCCGAGACCCTCTACCAAGGAGAACATAGCTATCCTGGATTCAACCTGTTCCACTCGCCTGATTGCGGCATTTTCTTGCCGAAAAACGAAGAATTTTACGACATAGAGTCTAATGCTAAATCGGGAACGTGAAGGGATCTCGCCGCTCTAATTTCGCGCTCAGCGCTCCACCTTCGGACGGAAAGCAAGAAGCTTACGACACAGAGCGCAGTGGTCGCAGGAGCGTTCCTGGCAGCAGTTTTCCGGCCAGGTGAAGCGGGTCGTACGCGGCCACCTCGATCACATCGGCATGGTCGGCGTTGCGCCGGGACGCCCGCAGCGCGTCGATCGCCTCGGGGCGAGCGAACTGTTCGCCGGCGTAACCCGCCACGAACCGGCCGCCGCGGATTTCACCGCGCGCCTCCATGCGGCGGAGTGAGCCGAGCAGATCGCGCCACGGCGGGGCGAGCGTTTCGCGCGCGATGACATCGCGCCGGTTTCCGAACGCAGGATCGTCCAGCGACCGCTCGATGAACGCGGCCGCGCGCGCTCGCCTTTCTCGCCGAGGCGCCGGCGCCGGTCCGTCAACGCCCGCAGCGCATCGAACCCGTCGGCCGTCACCAGACCGGCAGCGACGAGCTGCCACAGCGCTTCCTCGATTTCGGCCGGGAGACGTTTGGTGGTCCGCACGATGTCCGCGAAAAATGGTGCTCCGCTGGCGGCGATCGCGTCGTAAACGTCGCGCGCGGCGGGCTCGAGCACGTCACGATCGAACGGCCGCCGGACGATGAGCGACTCGGCGTCTTCGCGCGTGATGAGCGCGATCGGGGCCAGCTTCGTCGGCCGGATCCGGCGAACGCGCTCGGGCGCCTCGGATGCCGGCGAGCCGTGGAGCGCCGGGTGGGCGGAGAGCCGCCCCCACATCACGTCGCCCGAATGGCAGAGCCCGTCGAGATACTCGCGCCGGTAGCCGGCGACGCGAGCCGGCAGCACGGTGGACTCCCACGCCGCGGCTGGAATTTCGTAGCCTTCGAGCTGGCGAATGACGTGCAGCGTGCCGTCGATCCCGTGCAGGCGCGCCGACGGCGCGACGTGCTGCCAACGATACACAAAGCGAACGTAGTCGGCGGTGCTGACCGGCTCGATCTCGCGCCGCAGCGTGCCTAGCGTGAGGTGGTGGATGCGCGAGCACGCGGCGATTGCACCACTCCTCGGTTGCGCCGCGAAACCGGCCGCGCAGGTCCTGGCCTTCGGTTTCCAGCCGAATGAGGCCGGTCGCGATCAGCGTCGGATCGGCACCGAAGCGCGCCGCCAGCTCGGCCACGGTGACGGGGCCGCTCGATTCGAGCCAGCCGCGCAACACCTCGGTGAACGCCGCCTCTTGCGAATCCGGCAGCGGTCCCGCGGATGCGAGCGGCGCGATCGCAGGTTGCCCGCCGGACGCGTCCGGAAACGCCAGCCGCGCGAGATCCAGCCGTTCCGCACAGGTCCACAGCGTGGCGGAGCCGGCTTCGAGCGCGGTCGCGCGCCTGCCAGCGGCGAGTTCTTCGAACCAGGCCTGCCACACTGGCACCGGCGGCAAGACCACGAGCGTCATCAGCGCGTCGTGCAGTTCGTCGGCATCGCGCACCAGCGGCCAGGCCGTCCGCGCGACCTCGGCGATCGCAGCCGGGTCGAGCACGCCCGCTTCACCGGCGTCGCCGCGCGTCGCGCGCCGCAGCGTCACCGCCCGCGCTCGCCGTTCTTCGAGCGGCGCATCATCGAGG
This sequence comes from Candidatus Velthaea versatilis, assembly GCA_003134035.1. Classification (GTDB taxonomy): domain Bacteria; phylum Vulcanimicrobiota; class Vulcanimicrobiia; order Vulcanimicrobiales; family Vulcanimicrobiaceae; genus Velthaea; species Velthaea versatilis. The sequence goes on along the minus strand of PLAE01000226.1, from coordinate 29,343 downwards.
AACGCGTAGGGATTGGCGTTGAGGATCTCGTGACTGAAGGCCGACGGTTCGGGCGTATCGATCGCAACGGTGCGGATATTCCCGCTCTCGATGCGCGAAAGAACGGCGCGCAAGCCGTCGAGATCCATCGCTTGGTGCAGACAATTCGCGATTGTTTCGCGCACGAGCACATGATCGGGGATGCGCGGCGGACCGCTCAGATTCTCACCGCACGCCGCCGCGTCGGGAAAGCACGCCGCGAGCAAGTCGTCGGCCCGCATGCGCTGGAATTGCGGGGGCACCTTGCGGCCCGCGCGCATTCGCAGGATCGCGAGCGCCCGCGTCGCGTTCCAGCGCCAGCGCGCCCCGAACATGGGTGCGGTGAGCAGCGCTTGCGTCAAGGTTTGTTCGACGCTGGCCGCCTTGACGTATTCGAACACGATTTCCAGCGGAAACGCATGCTGATCGGTCAGCGAGAGCACGATCCCGTTGTCGGTCGCCGCGGCCTGGAGCTCGATATCGAAGGTGCGGCAGAATTTCTTGCGCAGCGCTAGTCCCCACGCCCGATTGATGCGCGCTCCGAAGGGCGTGTGCAGAACGAGCTGCATCCCGCCGGCCTCATCGAAGAAGCGCTCGGCGACGAGCGTCGTATCGGTCGGCACCGTCCCCAGCACGGCTTTGCCCGCGCGCACGTACGCGACGGCTTGCGCGGCGCCGGCGACATCGAGTCCGCACTCGGTCCGCAGCAGCAGGCTGGCCGCGTCGTCCGTTCGCTCGTCGATCGCGGCGCGCACCAAGGCGACCTCGTGCGACAGCTCAACCGTGCGGCCCGGGCCTTCGCCGTTCCAAAACGGGATCGTGGGCGGCGCGCCCTGCGCGTTCGCGACCCGCACGATACCGGTTTCGACGCGCCGAATTTGCCACGACGTGGTGCCGAGCAAAAAGATATCGCCGGCCAGACTTTCGATCGCGAAATCTTCGTCGACCGTGCCGATGATCTGCCCCTCGGGTTCGGCGACGACGTTGTAGTTCGCGGTTTCGGGGATCGCGCCGCCCGATGTGATGGCCGCCATCCGCGCGCCGCGCCGCGCGCGTAGACGGCCGTTGACGCGATCGTGATGCAGGAATGCGCCGCTGCGGCCGCGCGCCGTCGCGACGCCGTCGGCGAGCATCGCGACGACGGCGTCGAAATCCGCGCGCGGCAGTTCACGATACGGGTACGCCGTGCGGACCGCGGCGTAGAGGGCGTCGGTTTCCCAGTCGTCCGCGGCGCACGCGGCCACGAGCTGCTGCGCGAGAATATCGAGCGGCGCGGCCGGTATCGTGAGCGCGTCCATGGCCCCGCCGCGCATCGCCCGGACCACGGCGGCACACTCCAGCAGTTCATCGCGCGTGGTCGGAAACAGCCGGCCCTCGGGCGTCGCGCCGATCCAGTGGCCCGAGCGGCCGATGCGCTGCAGCGCGACCGCGATCGAGCGCGGCGTGCCAAGCTGGATCACCAGATCGATGGCGCCGATATCGATGCCGAGCTCGAGCGACGCCGTCGCGACGACCGCGCGCAGCGACCCGCTCTTGAGCCGGTGTTCGGTCTCGAAGCGGATCTCGCGCGCCAGGCTGCCGTGGTGCGGCAGCACGACGCCCTCGCCCATGCGCGTGGCCAGCGCGAAAGCGACCCGCTCGCTCATGCGCCGGGTGCCCACGAAAAGAAGCGTCGTTTTGTGCGCCTCGATCAGGGCCGCGAGCCGATCGTAGGTGCGGCCCCACAGCTCACCGCTCGCGACCGCTCCGAGTTCATCGTCGGGAACCTCAACGGCCAGTTTCATCGCGCGCCGATGACCGACGTCGACGACCGCGGCGCTCGGGCTGAGAAAGCGCGCGACATCGGTCAGCGGCCGGACCGTCGCCGACAATCCGATGCGCTGCGGCTTGCGGCCGCCCGAACGCGCGACGAGATCGTCGAGCCGCGCGAGGGTGAGCGCCAGATGCGAACCGCGCTTGTCGGCCGCCAACGCGTGAATCTCGTCGACGATCACCGTCTCCACGTGGGTCAGCAGCGCGCGCGACTTCTCGGCGGTCAGCAGGATGAACAGCGATTCGGGCGTCGTGACGAGAATGTGCGGCGGCCGGCGGAGCATCCGCGCGCGCTCGGCCGGCGTCGTATCGCCCGTGCGCGTCGCGCTGCGGATCGGGGCCAGCGTCGCGCCGCGCGCCTGGGCTAGCGCGAGCAGTTCAGCCAGCGGCGTTTCGAGGTTTTTGCGCACGTCGTTCGTGAGCGCCTTGAGCGGGGAAACGTAGACGACGAGCGTTTCATCAGGCAACGGACCCTCGGCGGCCCGGCGGACGAGGCCATCGAGCGCGATCGTAAAGGCGGCTAATGTTTTGCCCGACCCCGTTGGGGCGCAGACCAGCACGTCGCGGCCCGCGCGAATAAGGGGCCAGCCGTGCACCTGCGGCTCGGTCGGCTCGCCGTAGCGCTGCGAAAACCAATCGCCCACGAGCGGCGAGAACATATCGCGCCCGAGCGGCGCGGGGAGATTCACCGTTCGCCCGGGCCGGCCTTGGCGAAGGCGTAGCTTTCACGGATGCGCTCCTCGAGGTGCGCGCCGGCGGTGATGGGCGGATATTTCGGTTGCTCGCCGGGCTCGAGACAGCCCGGCAGGCAGGAGATCACGTAGTCCGCCCGGCCGTCGTAAAAAAACGGGATGGAGTAGCGTTCGCGTCCCGACAGGTTCACGACCCGATGGCGCGTCGAGCGATAGCGGTCGTTCGTCCAGCGCGCCATCATGTCGCCGAGGTTCACAACGTATGCGCCCGCAATCGGCGGGGCGTAGATCCAGCCGTCGCGCTCGTCCCACACCTGTAAACCGCCCGCGTCGTCCTGGAGCAGGAACGTGACCGCGCCGAAATCGGTGTGCGCCCCGCAGCCCTTCTCGTCGGGCAGCGGATTCGCTGCTTGGGGCGGATACCGCAGGAGCCGCAAGACGGCGACCGGGTCGCTGCAATACTGGGCAAAGTAGTCTTCAGGCAAGCGCAACGAGAGCGCGACCGCGCGCATCAAAAGGGCGCCGAGCGCGCTCATCGTGTGGGCGTACGTCTGCATCGTTTCGCGCCAACCCGGCAGCGCCGGCCATTGATTTGGGCCGAACCCGAAGGTGTGCGCGACCACGCGCGGATCACTCTCGGGAACCTCGACGCCGATATAAAAGCCCTCCTTCACATCGGGCGGCGTGCCGGATTCGAGGGCCTGATCGCGCAACGGCTCATAGCCGCGATTGCAGAACGATTTCGCGCGATTGAGTTCGAGCTTCTGCTCGATCGGAAGCTCGAAGAAGCGCCGCGATTCCCGGAATACCGCGGTGGTCAGCGACGGCGGCACCCCGTGGTCCACCAGATAGAAGAAACCGCTATTCGCGCAGGCTTGCTCGAGCTCAGCGCCGATGGCCGCGCGTGCGGCGGCGTCCCCCGATCTCATGCCGGCTAGACTGATCACCGGGAGTGCGGTGCCCGGAACGTGCTTGGCATCGAGATTCGTCACGAATGATCCCCCGGAAAGCAGCTTGTTTCAATCCATCGATCAGACCACTTCGTCGATCAGACCACTTCTCAGATTGCTTCGACGAACCCGACTCCGCATCTCTTCGCGTTTTGCCCAGTCGAATCGTCTTGCCCATCGATGTGTCTTCGCTTCGCGCGGTCGCGTGTCTTCGCTCGGAAACGTTCCAATCTCATGAACGCTGATGTGGTTGGCCAGCGCGGCAAATGATGACGCCGGCCTTGGTCTTGGCCGGCGTCGTCGTCATCGCCATACGTCGCAATGCTACAGATGGAACTCCGCCTCGAGCTGCAACGGACTGGCCTGCGATCCGGTGACGGTCGGCAGCGAACCGTATTTGTTGCGCCAAAACTGGTAACCCACGCCAAGGTACACCGAATTTTTCTTTCCAGCCAGCGAGCCGACGTCCCACATCAAGGCGGACTCCAGCAGAATTTCCGGAGCGGTCGGCGAGCCCGATCCGTCCAAGCCTTTCGCCGAATTGTAGGTGAAAAAGCCCTGAAACTTCGCCGGAACGGCCACTTTGAACGGAAACTGCCACGAGGACTCGCTATAGAACGTGGGCTTGAACTGGACACCGCAGCCCGTCGAGAAGTCGGGCAGACAAAACGCCGAGTGATTGTGTTCGATGCGGTACATCAGGCTGACGTTAAAACTGCCCGGAACCTTGAATGAGAACTCGGGCCCGACCATCCACTGCTGAACGCGCGCGGTGAAATTGTCTTGTTTCGAGTTGTAGTTGAAGCCGCCATTGATGCCCACGTCGCGAACGGGCCCAAAGGCAAAGCTGTGCTTGGTGAGACCGCTCAAGCTAAACTCGTGACGAAACACCGCGTAAAGTTCCTGAGCGCCGCCCGTACAACTGCACGGGTTCGCCGTCTTGCCGTTGTTCGCGGGGTCGGTTCCGTTCGACGATAAGATATCGAGGTTGAAGAAGCTCGTGCCCAGACCGTTTACGTGGAGGTAGGCAAACTGCAGGATCGTCTTCGCGATCGCGTCGGGATCGGTAGGCTCGCGATAGGAAGTGCCCCCGCGGTAACCGACGAAGGCATCGGTGAATCCGTCGGCGGAAGCGGGACGAGGTGCGGCGGCGACCACTACGGCTCCGCATAACAGCGTGGCAAGAAACAATTTCGCAATAGCGAATTTAAGGCTCATGAAAATACACGTCCTCTCTTTATCTGAAGCGACCAAAAACACGAAGTAAATTGAAGTAAATTACAGAAACGGCTCCAATCGCGCACAGCGAAACAAACGTCTAACCCTGTTTCGAAGGGATGCGGCAGAATTGAAACGCATCGCATGACGTCTGAAAAATCGACGACATGAATGGGCTTCATTGATGATACGTTATCTATGTGGAGCAACGTGCGTCCAAAGTTATTATTGTTTGCTTATCGACATCGACAAATAGCGAAATGCTTGGAGATCGGTGCGCGAAAAATAGAACGCAAGACCAGTAGCGTCTCGTCTTTACCGGCATCGTTGGTTGATGACGTGCCAAGTCCGCACTTTCCGTGATGAAGGATTGGAACAATGCAGAACGTTGAGATTACGCGCGCTCGCGCAATCGCCGGCCTGGCCGGCATTGGGGCGGCGGCGGCGGTCGGCGGTATCGTTCGCCCGGCCCGCGCCGCGACGAAAGTACGGCTGCTCACGAATTGGTTTGCCGAAGCCGAACATGGGGGCTTCTACCAAGCCAAGGCAACCGGACTGTACGAAAAAGCCGGCCTCGACGTCGACATCGCCATGGGCGGTCCGCAAATCAACGGTGTGCAACTGCTCACGGGCGGCAACGCCGATATCATTATCAGTTACGATATCCAGACGCTGGACAGCGTCGAGAAAGGCGTGCCCGTCGTCGCGATCGGAGCGGTGAACCAGTTCGATCTGCAAGGCATCATGGCGCACCCCGACGTGCCCTCGCTGGCCGCGCTCAAAGGCCGCAAAATTCTGATCGCGAGCACGTCGTACGCGACCTTCTGGCCGTGGCTCAAGGAGAAGTTCGGCTTTACCGATGAACAGGCGGCTCCCTATACGTTTAATTTGCAGCCGTTCTACCTTGACCCGAAATTATCGCAGCAAGGCTACGTCACGGCCGAGCCATTCGAAGCGCAAAAGCACGGCGTCAAGACAAAATTCTTTTTGTTCGCCGACGCCGGCTACCCCCCGTACAGCACGACGCTGGTAACGACGCGCGACTATATGGAGAAGAATTCCGACGTCGTGGCGAGTTTCGTGCGCGCGACGATGGAAGGCTGGAAGAGCTATCTGCACGATCCGGGTCCCGGAAACGGCCTCATCAAGGAGGCCAATCCCAAACAGGAAGACGATCAGATCGCCTACAGCATCGGGCGCTTCAAAGCAATCAAATGCGTGACGGGCGGCGATGCCGCCACCCAGGGCATCGGTATTATGACCGAAGCTCGCTGGAAGAAGACGCGCGACTTCATGGTTTCGAGCAGCATGCTCAAAGACGGCACCGATTGGAAGTCGGCCTTTACCACGAAGTACGTCAAAGACCTCAAAATAATGGCCTGACGCCCAATGGTCTGACGCGCTGGGCCGGCGGCGTGGGGCCGGGGCAGAGCGCTGACGGACTAGGCCGGTGACGCGGGTGCGGCCGGCGTGACCTTCGCGATGCTTGCCGGCTCAGGCGCCGGCCTGCAAATAGGCAAGTCACTCGGGCGGATGCTGGACAAACAACGAAATGCGGTCGCATCCCTCGGGCCAAACACCCAGATAATGACGGAGATATCAAGCGTGCCCGGTACGCTCGCACCGCTTTCCGACCGTCGGGATCGTGCTCTCGTTCCGGTCGTCGACATTCGGGCCGCCGAAAAGATATTTTCCAACGGGATGCGCGGCCTGGCGCCGATCGATTTGACGGTTCGGCGCGGCGAGTTTCTCACGCTCATCGGCCCATCGGGTTGCGGCAAGAGCACGCTGCTGAAATTGATTGCCCACCTGATCCAGCCCAGCAGCGGGGACTTGTCGTGGTGGGGACAAGATTTTTCGCACGTCGGCGAGCCCGAGCGCCGGATCGCGTTCGTGTTTCAAGATGCGACGCTCATGCCGTGGTCGCGCGTCGACGCCAACGTCCGGCTGCCGCTGGATCTGGCCCAAGTCAAGATGGACGAGGCTGTCCCGCGCGTCGCCGCGGCCCTCGAGAACGTCAATCTCACGAAGTTCGCGCGCAGCTTTCCACGCCAGCTTTCGGGCGGTATGCGCATGCGCGTTTCCATCGCGCGGGCGCTCGTCACCGATCCAGATCTGCTGCTCATGGACGAGCCGTTCGGCGCGCTCGACGAGTTCACGCGCAACAAGCTCGACGACGATCTTTTGCGCCTCTCGTCCGAGCGCGGGCTCACCACGATCTTCGTGACCCACTCCCTGTACGAAGCGGTGTTCCTCTCCACGCGGGTGATTGTCATGGCGGCCAATCCGGGCCGCATTTTCGGTGAATTCATTGTGGACGAATCCGAACCGCGCGGCGACGAGTTTCGGACGAGCGATCGCTTCGCGCAACTGTCTCGCGGGCTGTCCGAAATGCTCAATCGTGCCTCGGTGGCCGGCAGCAGCGCGATGTGATGGCGCAGGAAAAGCTGACCCGCACGCTCGCGCCCGTCGTCGTCGGGATTCTCCTGTTGGCGGTCTGGCAGGGCGGGTGCCGCCTCGGACATGTCCCCGTCTACCTCTTCCCGGCGCCCAGCGACATCGCGCAGAGCTTCGTCAAACAATGGCCGCTGCTGGTGCGCGCGCTGTGGACCACGCTTGCGATCACGCTCGAGGCGTTCGTGATTTCCGTCGTGCTCGGCACGCTCATCGCCTTCGTGTTCGTGCAAAATAAGCTCATCGAACAGAGCCTTTTTCCGTACGCCGTGCTGCTGCAAGTCACGCCGGTCGTCGCGGTCGCGCCGCTGATCATCATTCTGGTCAAGAACACCAATGTGTCGCTGACGATCTGCGCGACGCTCGTCGCGATCTTCCCGATGATTTCCAACACCACCATCGGGCTGCGCAGCGTCGATCCGGGACTCTCGAGCTTTTTTAAAATGAGCAAGGCCAGCCGGTTTGACACGCTCGTGCGGCTGCGCATTCCGAGCGCCTTGCCGTTCTTTCTCGCCGGTCTGCGGATTTCGAGCGGGCTGGCGCTCATCGGCGCGGTCGTCGCGGAGTTCGTCGCGGGCACCGGCGGGCAGAGCGCGGGCCTTGCCTATCAGATCCTTCAGGCCGGATTTCAACTCGACATTCCGCTCATGTTCGCAGCGCTTTTGCTCATCGCTCTATCGGGCGTGCTGCTCTACATGCTCATGGTGGCGTTGTCTCGCGCCCTGCTCGGTCAGTGGCACGAGAGTTCGATGACCGAAGAGGCGTGATCGCGGATACTCCCGGCGCCGAAAACACGCTCGTCGTGCGCGGTGCGATCGGCATGCTCACCGGCCGAGCCGGCGCGGCGGAACGTGGCGCCGGCGATATTCGCATCGTCGACGGCCGCATCGCGGAGATCGGTGAGCTTCCGCCGCGGGCGGGAGAGCGCACGCTCGACGCGAGCGGCTGCGTCATCTATCCGGGTTTGGTCAACACGCATCATCATCTCTTTCAAAGCGTGCTCAAAGGGGTTCGCACCGGAATCGATCTGCGGCTCGAGGCTTGGCTGCGCGAAATTCCCTATACCTATTGGCATCGGCTCGACGAACAGGCGCTGGAGGTCGCGGCCACGATCGGCATCGCGGAGCTCTTGCTTTCCGGCACGACGACCGTCGCGGATCATCACTATATTTTCGACGAACGCTACGGGTTCGATCCGGCCGAAGTCATTCTCGAAGTGGCCCGCAAGCTGGGCGTCCGATTCGTGCTGTGTCGCGGCGGCGCGACGGTGGCGCGGGATCTCGACGGCGCCGGAATGCAGGCGATGCCGGTCGAGACCTTGCCGACGATGCTCCGGCGCGTTGGCGATCTGGCGAGGCGGCACAACGATCCGGCGCCCGACGCGATGCGGCGGATCGTCTTCGCGCCAACCACGCCGACCTTTTCCGTGCGGGTCGAGGAACTCGCCCTGATTGCCGCCGCTGCCCGCGAGATGGGCCTGCGGATGCACACGCACATGTCCGAAACGCAGGTGTACGTCGACTATTGTCTAGAGATGTACGGCCGGCGACCGATCCAGTGGGCGGCCGAAAACGATTGGCTGGGGGAGGACATTTGGTTCGCGCACCTCGTGCATCTCGACGAATCCGAATTGCAACTGCTGGCGCAAACGCGCACCGGAATGGCGCATTGTCCACAAAGTAATTGTCGGCTCGGCTCGGGGATCGCTCCGGCGACGCGCCTCGCGCAGCTCGGCGGACGCGTTTCGATGGGGGTCGACGGTGCGGCATCCAACGAGTCCGCCGACATGATCAACGAGATGCATTGCGCCTGGCAAGTCCATCGCGCGATTCTCGGACCGGACGCGGTTTCGGTGGAGGAGGTCGTGCGCTGGGCCAGCGCCGGCGGGGCGGAGGTTCTGGGCCTTGGAGCGGTCGGCACGATCGAAGTCGGCAAGAGCGCCGACTTGGCGATTTTTGAACTGGGCCAGCCGCGTTACGCGGGCTTGCACGACCCGCTCATCGGGCCCGTCGCGGGCGGCGGCGGGGCGCGTCCGCGTCACGTCCTGGTAGGCGGCCGGCCCGTGGTTGCGGACGGCACAATTCCCAACCTGGATCTGGCGGCGCTCGCATCGCGCGCCGCCGGCGTCGTGCGCCGCCTCGTGGCTTAACCCGAATCGCCGCTCTAAGCCGATAGCTGCTCGAATCGTTTGTTACTGCCGATGGTCGCTTAAAACGGAGGAACGCCCAGCATGCTCACGACCAAGCAAAAAACGTTACGTCGCTTTTGGTACGCGACCATTCCTTTGCACGATCTCGTGAACGGACCCAAACCGTTTCGCTTGATGGGCGAGGACCTCGTTCTCTTTATCGATCCCGATGGTCAACCGGCGGCGTTAAAAGATCGCTGCGTGCATCGGACGGCACAGCTCTCGAAGGGTTGGTGCAACGCCGGGCAGCTGGTGTGCGGCTACCACGGTTGGACATACGATCGCACCGGCCGAGTCACGAGCATTCCCCAAGTTGGGCCTCAACACGGCACGCCGCGGCATGCCACGCCGGGCTATCACTGCGTGGCACGCTACGGCTACGCATGGGTTGCTTTGGAAGAGCCGCTCTTGCCGATCTTTGAGGTTCCCGAAGACGGTATGCCCGGCTACCGGCGCATCTTCCAGTTCTACGACCGGTGGCAGACCTCGGCACTGCGCATGATGGAAAACTCGTTCGACAACGCGCATTTCGCCTATGTCCACCGCGGGACGTTCGGCGATAACGCTCAGCCGATCCCCAGCAAATACGAGATCGAGGAAACAGACTACGGTTTCCACGCGACGACCGTCGTCGAGATCCTCAATCCGCCGCCGGCGCATCGAGTAACGGGCACCGCGGCGCCCACGACCCAACGCGACATGCGCAATGCTTGGTACCTGCCGTTTTGCCGGCGCATGGACATGCTCTATCCCAGCGGCATTCGGCACATCATCATCAACTGCGCGACGCCGATCGACGACGGACGCATTCAACTCGTCCAGCTCCTGTATCGCAACGACACCGAGGCGGACTGCCCGCAGCAGTTGCTCATCGACTGGGATGCCGCCATCGTCTACGAAGATCGCGGCGTGCTCGAATCCACCGATCCGGACGCCACCTTAGACGTCTCGCTGCGGATCGAGCAGCATATGCCTTCCGATCGGCCCGGCCTCATCATGCGCCGCCGGCTGCTCGCGCTCTTGCGCGAACACGGCGAAGACGAAATCCGCGCGGATTCCGCCACCTCCGCCCCGCTCGCAACGTACGCGTAGATGTTGGTGATGCGTACGCCGCGCCCTCAAACGCGCGCGGCGTACTCTCGAATCTAGTGCAGCGTGCCGACGACGCCCTTGACGAAGAAGTTCATGCCGTCGATCATCTCTGGTTTCATGGGAGTGCCGGCGGCCGCGACCAGCTTTCCGCTTTGATCGTAAATCGGTCCCACGAAAACCTTCGCGTCGGGTTTGGAGTACTTCACTTTGAGACTCGCGACCATGGTCTTCACCGCGGTTGGAACGGCCGGGCCGAATGGCGCGAGTTGCACGGCGCCCGTTTCGAAGTTCCCGACCACGCTCGTCGCTTTGAAGCTGCCGCTCATCGCGGGCTTCACTAAGTCGGCTTCCATCGGCCCCCAATTGAACATCGCACCGGTTAGCCACATGGTCGGGGCGAACTTCGACGCGTCGGCTTCGTAGCCCACGAAGTAGGCTTTGCTTTCTTCGGCCACCCGGGCCACCGGAATCGGATTATCCTGATGGTCGGTCAGCACGTCGACGCCGTTGGACACGAGCTGATGGGCGGCGGCGGACTCTTGGGCCGGATTGGCCCAGCTGCCGGTAAACAAAACGTACACTTGCGCACCGGGATGGACGCTCTGCGCCCCCAGCGCGAAGGCGTTGATATTGTTGAGCACTTGCGGAATGGGATGCGCGGCGACAAATCCGAGCTTTCCGGTTTTCGTCATCTTGCCGGCGACGACGCCCGACAGATAGACGGCGCGATAGACTTCCGACCAATACGTGCCGAGGTTCGGGGCGACCGCCGCGGGCCCGCCGCTGTGTTCGAAGATTACGCCCGTATTCGCCGGTGCGAGTTTCTTCGCGTTTCCATAATAGCCGTAACTCGTGGCGAAGATCATCTTGTAACCGTCTTGAATCATGCGTTCCATGACGCGGTCGACGTCGGCGTTTTCCGGCACGTTTTCGACGTAGGTGGTCTCGACGCCGGGAACGTGGCTCTGCACGTAAAGCCGCCCCTGATTCTGGGCGTAATTATAGCCGTAGTCGTCGACCGGCCCGACGTAGATGTAGCCGACCTTGAATGGGGTATCTGCAATGGTCGAAGCGCTTCCGAGCGCGATGAAAGCAACGAGCGCAAGAGCAAAAGTGCGGATTACCGGCAACGGGATCCTCCAATTCGGCGGTCAGGGAGCGTTGAATAAAGGTATCTGACATCGAGTGATGTCAGGGCGCGTGAATCGAGTGTTGAAGATCGGTAGGTTACTGAGTGTTGAGGATTGGGGATGTCGGAGCGTTAAAATCGGGTCGGAGCGTTAAAATCGGGAATGTCGAGGCGTTAAAATCTAAGCGTCAAAAAGGTGTCGGAGCGTTAAAAATCGAGTTCCGCGAAAACTTTCTTTAGTTCGCGCGGTACGGCGTTCTGCTTCGAACTTGCGAAGAACGCCATGACCGCTAAAGCGACGATATAGGGAATCGTCTGCAGCAAATACGGCGAAATGGGAATCCCGCGCGTCTGCATGATGAGCGCCACCATCGAGGCGATGCCGTAAATGAGGACGGCGGGCAGCACGTACAGCGGCTCCCAGGCCGCGACGACCACCAGGGCGACGGCGATCCAACCCATGCCGTGCGTCATGCCTTCGGTCCAGCTATTTGCGTAGCCAAGCGACAGCGCGGCGCCGCCGAGTCCCGAGAGAAAGCCCCCCGTCAGCACGGCGGCGTAGCGTATCTTCTTGGGCGAAAAGCCGGCCAGGAATGTCGAGTCGGCCGATGCCCCGACGGCTTTGACGATAATTCCCAGCGGCGTGCGATAAAAGATGTAGACGATCGCGGCGAGGAGCAGGATGGCGACGATGTTCGTCGCGTTAAACTCCTTCACGAGTCCAAGATCGGGAAACGTCGGCGCGTTGCTGCCGACGAACGGCCGGCCGTAGAAGGCGCTCAGCCCGGATCCGAGCAGAAAGATCGCCAAGCCGCTGGTAATCTGGTTGACGCCGGCCCACAGCGCCATGGTCGCGAACAGCGCGGACATGCCGAAACCGGCGACGCCGCCGACCAGAAACCCCAGCCACGGGTTGCCGAAGGCGAATGCCGCCGCGTAGCCGGCGAAAGCACCCATCAGCATCTGGCCCTCGATGCCCAAATTGATGACGCCCGCGCGCTGCGCGATCGTTTCGCCGATCACCGCGTAGATAAGCGGCGTGCAAATCGCGAAGGCCGTAACGACGAGGTCGAGCGCCTGCACCCTAGCGCGCCGCCGCCGCGTTGCGACGCTCGAATCGCCGCGCCAGCAGAACCACGAAGATGACGATCGCCTCGAGCACCAGGCTCGTCGATGAGGGCAGATTCGCGTCGAGCTGCAATGCGTCCGCCGCCGAAAACAATCCGCCCAGTAAGAGCGACGAGATCAGCAGCAACACGAAGTCGTTGCGCGCCAGCCAGGCCGCGACGAATCCCGCCATCCCATAGCCGACGTAGAAGCCGCCTTGGAGATTGCCTTGAACCAGCGTTGATTGGTAGATCCCGGCAAGCGCGGGAAAGACCCCCGCGCCGGCCAGCAGCCCCACGATCCAGCGCTTTTCGATGGCATGGACGAAGCACGCGAGGCGGCCATTGTTGCGCAGGATGCGGACGACGAACCCCCCGCGCGTGTAGGCGAAGATGAAAAAGAGGGCGGCCGCGCCCCCGATGGCGATGAGGATGTCGGAGTGCAGCGTGACGGCTCCGATCGCGAACGCCGGCGGCAGCGCGGTCTTCGGAAACGAAATCGACGTTGGCCAATTCCCGCTCGTCGGATCTTGCCACGGCCCGTTGATGAGATACTCGAGAATGTCGACCGCGATGAAGTTCAGCATCAGGCTCGAGATCGTTTCGTTGGCATTGAAATACGCCCGCAGGATGCCGATGAGCCCGCCCCACAGCAGTCCCCCGAGCATCGCCGCGATGATGATCGCGGGGAGCAGAACGTGCGCGGGCGCGGTGAAGAGCGCGAGCATCGCGCCGGTCCCGCAGATCGCGCCGACGACCATCTCGCCCTCCGCGCCGACGCTGATGAGGCCCAGCCGCGCGGGTAAGGCGACGGAGAGTCCGCAGAGCGCGATCACGACGGCGTTGAGCAGCGTTTGCGAAAAGGAAAACGCCCCCCCGAACGAGTCGTGCAGCATGCGCCCAAAGAGCGGCAGCGGCGCGATTCCGTTCAGCGCGAAGAACGCGCCGGCCAGAACGATGAGCGCCAGCGGTTGGACGACAAGGCCGGTTGGAAAACGCCTGGTCACGCGACCGCCCCACCGGCGGTCATCACCGTTCCGCTGCCGGTCATCAGCGCGAGGATCTCGTGCGGCGTGACGCTCGAACTCGCGACGGTCGCAACGGTTGTATAGTGCGCGACGACCATCACTCGATCGCACAAGGCAAGTAGCTGATCGATCTCCTCGTGAATCACGATCACGGCGACGCCTTTGGCGGCCTCCTCGCGCAAGAGTCCCAGCACGCGGGCTTGTGTCCCGATGTCGAGCCCCATTGTCGGGTACACCACCACCATCACCGTGTGCGCGAATGCGAGTTCGCGCGCCACCGCGAGCTTCTGGACGTTGCCACCCGATAATCCCCCGGCGCGAATGTCGAGCCGGGGCGGCGAAATGCCGAGTTTGGTGACCTCGGTGCGCACCGGCTCGGGCACGCGGTTCGGAATCGTTTTCAAATCGAAGATGCGCGGCAGCGCGGCGAGGTCGCGCATGACGAGGTTATCGGCCACCAGCATCGCGGAAGCGATGGCATTCTCGCGCGGATTTTGCGGGACATAGCCGACCTCGGCATAGATGCCGGTGTATGCTTCGCTTACGCAGCGGTCGTCGATCGTGACGCTTCCGCGCTCGAGCGGCACGGCGCCGGAGATCATCTGGCCCAGCTCCACTTGGCCCGAGCCGGAGATGCCGGCGATGCCGAACATCTCGCCGCGCCGCACCTCGAGCGAAACGTCATGCCACTTCCCGTACGCGGCGCCCGCGATTCGATATCGTATGGCGGTATCCCCGGGCGCGGGCGGGACGCCGTCCGCGACCGGCGCGCCGGGCGCGGTCTGCAACATCTCGGCGAGCAATTCGCGTTCGGACACCGATTGCGGAAATTGTGCCGCGAACCGGCCCTTGCGCATGACGACGATCCGATTCGCACACGCCTTGACGTCGCTGATCTTGTGCGTGATCAACCCCACCGACACGCCTCGGGCCGCCAGCGAGTCGAGGTACGTCCAAAGCCGTTCGAGCTCGTGCTCGCCCAACACGGAGCTGGGTTCGTCGAGGATGAGCAGCCGCGGCGCGCACATGACGGCCTTGGCGATTTCCAGCAATTGCACGCTGCCGACGTCGAGCTCGCCGACGCGCTTGCGAAAATCGATCGCCGGCAGCAGCGAACGCAGCGCCGAAAGCGATTCGGGCGGGAGCAGCCGCTCCGATACCGTGTTGAAAAGTTTCGCCGCGCCTTTGGTCGAGGGATGGAACAGCAGCAGGTTTTCCAAGATCGTGAGTTCGGGCAATAAGCTGAACTCTTGCATCACCATGAAAATGCCGAGCGCGCGAGCGTCGGACGGCGACGCGATGACGATCGGTTTGCCGTCGAGTGCGATCGTGCCTGAATCAGCCCGGTAAAATCCATAGAGGATCTTCATGAGGGTGCTCTTGCCGGCGCCGTTCTCGCCCAGCAGCGCAACTTTTTCGCCAGGCGCGATGGTGAGCGAAACGCGATCCAGCGCCAAGGTTTCGCCGAAGCGCTTCGAGATGTCGCGCAACTCGAACGTTCCGGCCTGCGCGACCGGCTCGCGAAGGAGGGTCCCTTCGGTCACGCCGGCGCCGCGGACGCCAGCGGCCGAAGCGCTTCGATGAAACGATCCGACGTGCTCGTGGCTCCGAAGACGCCGCCCTGCATGTGGGTCATCGTGATGGCCGCCGCCCAGTGGCGTTCTTCGGTCGCGGCCGTGCAATCGGTCAGCACGAGACACTCGAACCCGCGGTCGTTCGCTTCGCGCATCGTCGTGTGCACGCAAACGTCGGTGGTAATGCCGGTTAGGACGAGGTGGGTGACGCCGGTCGTGCGCAAGATGTGCTCGATGTCGGTTGCGTAAAAGCTGCCCTTGCCCGGCTTGTCGATCACGATCTCGTGCTCGAGCGGCGCAAGTTCGGGGATGATCTCCCAGCCGGGCTCGCCGCGCACGAGGATCCGGCCGCACGGCCCGGCTTCGCCGATCCCCGGCGAGACGTTGCGGCTGCGCCAGACCTTGTTCGCGGGCAGATCGACGAGTTGCGGCCGATGGCCCTCGCGCGTATGGATCACGAGGATTTCGGGAAACCGCCGAACGGCATCGAGACAGCGCGCGATCGGTTCGATGACCGCGCGCGTCAAGGAAATATCGTACCCCATCGCGTCGACGTAGCCGCCCGGGCCGCAAAAATCGAACTGCATATCGATCACCACGAACGCGACGTTTCGCGGGGCCACGCTGCCGTCGAATGGCCAGATATACGGCTCGGCGTCAATCCGGAATGAACCCACCACGACCGTCCCTCCCCAAGAATGCGGCTCACCGGGTCGATTGTCACATGGAACCAGGCGTGGCGTTGATCGCCACGTGGGACCCGTCGCGTCGGGATCGTAGGCCATTCTACTAACCGGCGGGCCGCGCTCGTCACGCCGCCGCCGCGAGAAGGCGCGACGAGCATTTTGCTCGAGCCCCGGTAGGATTGGCTCGGGCACCGAGGCGAGTATACGTCATTGCCTAGGTCCAGTTACGCCAAAGGAGTCTCCAAACCATGAGTATCCCGCCCGAGATCGCCCGCACCGCCGCGGTGAAATGGGAAGGCGACGTCGCCAGAGGTCACGGCCAAATTTCAACGGGAAGCGGAAAGGTCTCCGCTGCGTATTCGTTCGGCACGCGCTTCTCGGGCGATCCCGGCACGAATCCCGAAGAGCTTTTGGGCGCGTCGCATGCGGCGTGCTTTACCATGGCGCTGAGCGCCGCGCTAACCCGCGCCGGGCATCCGCCGGCCTAGATCGAAACGACCGCCACAGTTCACTTGCACTCGGCCGGCGCCGTGATCGACGTTCGCCAGATCGATCTTGTCACGACGGCGTCCGTCGCCGGGATCACCGCGGATACCTTCGAGGGTCTGGCTGCCGACGCGAAGAGCAATTGCCCGATCAGCAAGGCGCTTGCCGCCGTCCCAATCTCGCTGCACGCGACCTTTACCACGGCTTGATTCGCACCCCTTTCTCTGATGTCGCCTTAAGATTCGTTCGTTACGCTGCGAATCTTTAGGTTTAGGACAAGATGAGAATTCCGAGGCTGGCACGGAAATGCGGCAGCGCTGGGCTGAGCGCGGATCTCCCACCCCGAAGCTCACCGCGTATGTCGCTGCGCCGCCTGCTTGCCATTACGCTCAGCCTGACGGTGCTGTGGTCGGGCCTCCCCCCGCCGGCCGCGGCCGGGTTGTCGACCGGGCAAGAAGTGCAGCCTAATGGCGGCGCAGGGCCGTTCGATCGTTCCAGTGGATGAAGTGGGCTAGTCGATCCTGCACGGAGTCTTGCGGCGAAAGCATGTGCAACACGGAGCCGTCCGCGGCATTACCCGTAGTCAGGCGACTACTTCAGAGTAGTCGCGCGACTACGATATTTGCGGTCGAAGTCGGTTTCCACGATCGAAATCCTCCGCTGGCGAATCGCCCGCGTCGCGCTGCTGGGCCTTTGGGCGAGAGAATATTGTCGAACCCAATCCGCGTGAAACAAGCAGCTCCGGCACGTGGAGATCGAATCGCCGCGCGGGCCGAGGTTAAGCGCCGCCGCCGCGAAGTTTTTCGGTGGGCGCGGTTTGCTGCGCAAGCTCTTACTCTCTTGTGACGGACATTTCGAGCGGACCGCCACGTGGAGCGCGGCGTTGATGGCGACCGAAGCGACACAGTCGGCGGCCCGCAGACACTACGTGGTCCTCCACCATTCGGCCGGGCCGGGCTCCTCATGCGCCCGCTCCCGAGGCGACTCCCGTTTCGGATGCAGCTCGGCTTGGGGCGAGCTTCCCCGGTCCAACAACGCCCGCGCTCGGCTGACGATCGCCCCCGGATCGACTTTTGCCCAAGCGCGCAGGACATGACCGATGTCCTCGGGGATCGCTTCCGCGATATGCTCGAGCGTATGGATACCGGCGTCCGCGAGCGCACGAACGTGTGCAACTTCGATGCCCAGCAACCGCGCGAGCATAGTGTCCGCAGCGTCGGCAGCGTTCGTTTGCTGGCCTCCGCGCGACAAGCCTAAGGTTTCCTGCCCGTGCTCTGCAACCGGCACGGCAGTATAGCCGGTGGCCTCCTGGAGGCCCTCGCGTTGCGAGCGTAATGTCGCGTCGAACGGTAGATCGCAAGCTTTGCAACGCTCTTCGAAGGAGTCGTTTGCCGCCTTGCACCGTGGACACACAATCATCATGACTGATGCGTCCGCAGCACACGGCGGCCACGAGGATCAGCGTGCTCGCGATCGACGCTCAGGGCGCCGTCCGTCTCCGGCCGCAGCACCGGGTCAAACTTTAGAATCAGCTCAGTCAACTCACACTCCAGTCTTCTAAGTACACTGCACATCCTGCGGAGGTCTCGTCCGGCTATGGGCTTAGCGCTTGACGCTTGTCGGTCGGAATGATCCAGAATTTTTCGGATTCGCCGATCGTTGCGCTGTTCGTGCGGAAAGGCAGGGAGTCGGATCCGGCGCAGCCTCCGCCGTTCACAGCGGTCACGTAGTGCACTCCGTCGGCGGTTTGCACGGCGATGCCGTCACCCGCCGGCACGAGGGTGAAAAACTCATCCGCCTTAGCGCTCGTAGCGTCAGTGTGCAAGCGCGATTCCCGGGCCGAGTCAGCCTGTCCGGCGATTCCCACCTTTGCAACGGCAGTAACGTACTGGCCGCCCGCGGTGCGCAACGCATACTGATCGTCGCCCAACGGCAGCAGCGCGAACGTCTGCCACGGTCCAATAGTGACGGCGCTCGTGTCCAATGCGACCGTTCCGGGTGCACAGCTCTGTTCGGAGACACCGCCTCCACCCTCGACAGCGGTGACGAAATGCGTGTCGGAAATTTGGATGAACACGCGAACCGGCGACCGCAGCGCTACCGTCGCCGGCGGGCTCGCAGATGCCGTCGGGCTCGGCGTCGCGATCGGAATCGACAGTACTCGCACACTTTTCGCGACGCGTAGGTCTTTGCGCTTCTCCATATATGACAGCGAAACCCGGGACCCCGGCGGAATCCGGGTCAAGCTCATAGGCTCATTCCCCTCGGCCGTTACCGCAACGACCTCCACTGAAGTCGGCACGTCGAACGCTGTTCCATCAACATCGATGTCGTGCGCCGCAACCCAAACAACCTTGCCGACTTGAATTCGCACGGGTGCCAGCCTCGGTGACGGTGAAGGCGCGACCGCCGGCGATGACGAGGCTGACACCGCAACCGCCGGCAATGACGAGGCTGACACCGCAACCGCCGGCGATGACGATGCTCCAACCGCTACCGCCGGCGATGACGACGCTCCAACCGCTACCGCCGGCGATGGCGACGCTAAAACCGCAACCAACGGCGATGACGACGCTGAAAGAGATGGCAGAGTCAGCCGATCACTTACCGTTTCGAATCCGAGTTGGCCATACGCGACGATCTGAATCCACGAATTCGTGATCGCGTGAAGCGAGTCTTTATCCAGGCAGTGTTCCGGACCCACGACGCGCGAACCCCGAGGTGTTTGATATTCGGCGCGGGCGGCTCCGCGAATATCGTGGCACAGTGCACCATCATCGTTGAGGTAGATCCGCACGGTCGGCCGGGACACGAACAGAACCGCTGCCAAGACGGCGAACGTCACGACCGCGAAAAGCAGCACGTTCGGAACGAACCGGCCACCATGTCTCCGGGCTCCGCCATGCGAAAGCGGTCCGGCGATTTTTTCTTCATCCGCGAAAGCGCCCGGACCGTGCGCGTTTATTTCAGGCGCTTCGGCTTCCCCGACGGGGTTCGGCCGCTGGGGCTCGCCGGACGATGCCTGCGGTGCAGTCGGCGCCGCCGCAAGACTTTTGCCAGTAACGGTGTGATAGTTCGACGTCGCCGCCTGTGCGGCTTCCGGTTTGATCTCCTCGTAGATGCCGTATGCAAGTGCCAGCCAGGAGCGCGCTTCGTCCGCGCGTCCGGCTAGGAGCAAGATCGTGCCTTTGAGATCGTAGCTGCGGGCTTCGGCTTCGCGATCGAACACGTGTTTGGCAATCCCGATCGTGACTTCGAGCGTCGAAAGCGCCAAACCCCATTGGTCGCAAAGAACGCAGACGCCGCTAAAGATTGAGCAGGCGCTGATCAGCGTACTTTGGTTGAAGTCGACGATGTTCTCCGCACTGCCGACCGCACTCAAAAACGGTTCGATGCGCTCGATGGCGGCTCGGCTGTGCACTTCGGGCTCGTTGAGCCATTCGCTCAGGTACGCGATTGCTTTCGCGATCCATGTCGTCGTTTTGAGCGGGTCGGGCTCGACCCGCAAGCCGACCTCATAGAGGCCGGCAGCACGAACCAAAACCCTACGCCGCCACAAAGCTTCGAGAATCGGATCGATATCGGCAATGTTTGCGACCGCACCGATCAACGCGGCGTCGAACGGAGCTCCGCTGAAGGCAGTCGCCGCTTCTAGGACGGCCCGTTCCGCTGCAACGAGACCCGACGCGACGTAACGGTCGAGCGCTGCAGCGGAGGGATGCGAACCGATGTCTTCGACGATCGTCAGCAGCGAACGCTGCTGATCGCGGGCGAGGGCACCGATCTGTGCTATCCGAAGCGGATTGCCTTCCAGACTCTTGCAAAGCGCATCGGCCGCTCCCGATTCGAGCGCATGTTTCCGGCCAACGGTAAACTCCAGCAGTTCGCGTGCGGCGGCTTCGGATAACGCTCCTAGCGTGATCGTCGCCTGATCGCTCCCTGCGATCGTCTCCTGATTCGCAGCAACGACGAGGCCGCCGTTGGGGAGCGATCGTACCATCTCGGCGAGCGCGTCGTCGCCTTCATGAACGTCGTCCAGCAGCAACAACACACGCTTCCCCGCCAGCGCGGAGTGCAGTTCTTCGTTCGTCGGTCGAAACGACCGCCGGCATTCGAACAACGCGCGAAAGACGAATTGCAGGATGTCGTCGGCGGTCCGATGCCCGCTGCGAACGTAGAAGACCCCATCGGGATACAAGGATGTGATGTTCTCGTCGTGCGCGATCTCGGTGAGCATCGACGTTTTGCCGCTTCCGTGCGGCCCGGCAAGCACAACCGCCGGTCGTGACGAACGTTGCGTCAGCAGCGACCGTACCCGGGCTAATTCGGCGACGCGGCCGACGAAGTGTTGTCGTTGCGGGCGCACGGCAGGCGGGGCGCCGACAGGATGAAATGGGGGTGCCGCGCGCGGCGGCAAGGCTTCGACGACCGGCGTCCCGTCTTTATGGAGCCGCAGCAGGAACGTTCCAACCTCCAGCGTCCCCGGCACCGACGCCGCTTCATTTGCTGGGGCGAGACGCGTCCCGGTATCAGCCTCCGTCTCGGTCCGTTCGCCCCCGTCTTCTTCAGCGGCAGCTTTTGCACGGTCTTCTTCAGCGGCAGCTTTGGCACGGCGCTCTTCTTCAGCAGCCGCCTTGGCACGGCGCTCTTCTTCAGCCGCTTTTGCACGGCGCTCTTCTTCGGCGGCAGCTTTGGCCTGCCGTTCCCGCTCGGTGCGCTCTTCGGTCCGCTGGCGCACCAACTCCGCATCTTCGAGCTTGTCCGTGATCCCCGGCTCGGACGCGGGCGACGGCGGTTCCGTCTTCGGGCGCGCGGGCGGCAGCGGATTGCCGCACGACCTGCATTGCGTCGCCGCGTCGCTGTTGCGCACGCGGCAAACCGGGCAGATGTTCACAATTAGGTGGGCGGCCGCAGTATCCGAAAGTCGTGCTCGGGATGAAGGCGCTCCCCACGAACCGCGAGACCAGCGAGCGGTGCATAGCGGTGGCGAACGCCATGCGGCGGCAGCGCCGCGCTCTCCGTTCCGTCCGAGGGCCACTCGATGGCGGAAGTTGCGGCCCGCGCCGGAACGAGCCAATAGTCACCGCCGCGGTACTGCACCCGCTCACCCGCGGGAGCATGAAAATAGACCGTGATGCCATCATGGACCGGGAGCCATGCATTTTCGACGAGCGGCAAACATCCGCCCGTTGCGGCGAGATCATTGCCGTCGGCATCATGTTTCTGATCCCAACGGCGAACGATCTGATGCGCTTTGCTATTATAGGCTCCCGGCGAAGCATCGAGACTGATCGAGGCGCCGCTCTGCGGCGGCGCTGAAGCCACGCGGAGCAACGGCGGCTTGGTCTGGGCGTCCTCGGCCACGGTATCGCTCGCAATTTCGACCCATTCCCCCAGCGAAAAAGCGCCGGCGGCTTGCGGTCCTGACCGCAGATCCACCTCGTACGGACCGCCAGCGGCGGGCGCGGAAATGTTGGTGATCCCAAAGGCGATCGAACCGTTTTCCCGCGACCATTTCCACGTTGCGCCGCCGCCGTTTTCCGACGACTCACCGCCTTGATGAATTTCGATCCGATAGAGTTGGTTTTGCGCGCCGGTATAACCGGACGCAGACCGCGTCGCAGCACGCAGGCGGCCGCGACGCTCGTCTCGCCGCAAGAGCTCGAAACGCACGTTTTCCCACTCGCGGTTCCAGTGCTCGTGAGACGATTTTTCTTCGACGTTCGCGGCGTCATCGAGCGGCCAATACTTGACCGCCCAAGAGATCTTCGTGCGAGCTGCGGTATCCAATCCGCCCAGCGCAGAATCCGCAATCGATGGGTCCTGCGCTGCCGCGACAAATTTTTCAAAGACGTCGAGATAGGCGAAATATGCTTTTGGTTCGTCATCCGGGTCCAGTTGCGGCGGTTCGAGCTTCGTGATCTCGTTGTTTTCGCACAGCACGCCCTCGACGTAGTAGCGTCCTTTACTTAGGCGCAAATCGCCCGGCTTGTCGCGAAAGACGGCAAAGCCGCACGATTCCTGCGCTCCTCCGTGCTCGCCGAAAACGTCGACGACGAGCTTCTCGAATCGATCGAGCAAAATCGCGATCTGCTCGTTCCAGTCGGCGTCGATTTGTACGCGGCCCTGCTGCAGCAGGACCCGGTAAAAGTCGCGGGAGCGGTGGAACGTATCGCGCGTAAAGTCACCCTTCATGTTGAGTCTTCCTACGAAACGAAGAGGATGGCGAGATCGGTGCCGGCAGGTACGTACTCGGCCAGCCGGGTTTCAAGATTGGCTTGGCGCTGGGCTCGAAAAAGATCGTGAAAAGCGCCCATCTCGGCGTGGTCGTCCGCGCCTTTGGCGATTTCTGCGGGCGTGCTGTCGGCGAGCCGCGCGTATCCCGGATCGTCGAAGCGCGTGCTGACGAACATCGGCTTCACCGCCTTCGTGGTTGCGCTCGGCTGACAGGCGAAGCGTTGCGGCGTGCGCGAGTCGAACGGGACGTAACAGTAGCGAAAATAGCCGTGCTGCCGATCCGTCACCGTCACCTCACCGCAGAAAAGCGCGTTCTGGGCTGCCCTAACAGCGTGGACGCGCACGCGGCCCAAGATCGTGGCGCGCGTTACGCGCAACTCGACGTAGGCGACGGGAGCGTCGGGTGATGCCACGGCTTCGCCGTGCTCGAAAGCGTCCACGATGCTGTCCGTGATGTCGATCGGCGTTGGTAACGGCGCGCGCTCTTGGCGCCGCACGATGACCGGCCCGATGACGCTGCGATCGATCGAGATCTTCGTCGGCGCGCCCTCCACGGCGATGCTGGGCTCGACCCGGTGCTTTCTCGCGCTCGGCGACAGATGCCGCCAGCCCGGAACGAGCGTCGACCGCCGGATGATCAGGTGCGACATCGCTCCGAAGACCCGAATTCCGCCGCCGGCGATGAGTAGTCCATCGACGACGAGCACATTTCCGGCGCCCCCACGGACGCGTATTGATTCCGGTGCGCCGGCTCGCCGGTCGATGCGAAGCACGGGGCGAGTTCCGCTCGCGGCCCGAAGCTCCAAGATTTGTCCGGGCCGCAGTTCGACATCGAGCTCGTTCTCGTCATAGATCTCGCTGTCGCGAAACTCGATCACGGCCCGCGCGAGCCCGTCGAGCATCCACTGCTGCAGTGCGTGACTGAGCCGTTCGTGCGACTCGCCGGCGTTCTGTTGAACCAGATACGTGCGCACCGGGAAAGCGATCGACAGGGACGTGCCGCTTGGCAGCGTCACCGTTGCGTTCGCGGCCGAAGCCGAAATGCCGGGAATTGCCAGGGCGTTGATGGCCGTCGCAACGGCGGCAGCAACCGACACGAGCGTGTCTGCCGATTTCGTTACGTAGCTCACGGGTTTGCCGCCGTCGACGGACACCTGCACGTCGATGCCCGTCGTCGGTGCTCCGGCGAAAACGATCGTGCCGTCGCCGACCGCCGCCGTGAGCGGTGCGTCCGGCAGCGGAACAGGGATGCGATCGTACTCGCCCGCGCCGATATCCGAGCTGAACCCGTAGTGATAGTCGACGACCACGTCGGCGGGCACCTCATCCGGCGGAAAACTCAGCCGGCCCAAGACCGCATCGACCGCAACCGTTCCCGGCAGCGGCTCGTGACGCCAATGCGACAGATCGGCCGGCACGATCGCTGTGCGAGGAACGGGGGTGAGCGCCTGGGGGTCGCCCTCCTTCCGCCTGAATATCGAGAGGCTTCTTCCGCTTCCATAGTGCCGCTCGCTGTTGACATCGCTGCGATGCAGCGCGAGCGGAAGTCCGACACCGGAAAAAAGCCGCACCTCGTTTTGAAGCGGACTGAACGTGAAGCAGCGATCACCCGCATTTTCGACCCACGCCGCGGTCGTGCCGGAGACCGAGTACGAGCGGTAGCGCGGCACGAACAGCCCGACGCCGCTCGTGGGCAACGCCCTGGTCCCGCCCGGCGGTCGCGGCCCGCGCAACTCGGCCGTCCTCGATGATGTGTCGTCCACCCCGCCGAGGCGCTCGAGTCTGCCGATCCGGCGCACGTCCGCCGTCCGGCCGCCGGCAAGTCGAAGATCGTTGAGCGACTGCGTGATCGACGCAAGCCGGTCGAACTCCACGGCCGCCGCCGGCCAGCCCGCAACATCCCGCGCCAACTCGACCAGAACCGCCAGCGTCCCTTTGCAGCGCCGCGCGTGCACGGTGTTGGCGACATCTTGGCGCGGAATGAGCATGCGGTTCAGCCGCGCGGCCTCCGCGGTCGCTGCCGTTGACGGTTCGCCGGCCTCGTGCAGCACCTCGTAGCCGATCGCATCGCCGATATAGGGGACGACCCAATCCTGACACGTCTCGATGAACCAGTCGTCATAGAGCTGCGCGATGTTCGCCTCGACAAGATCGACTTGCTCGGAGATGACGCTGAGCAGCGAGCGCAGCGGCGCATCGGCGATCTGCGTATCGCGTTGCCGGATGATGCTCGGCAGCAGATTGTAGAGTCGATCGTTGAACGCGCTCATGCGGGGTTCTGCGTCAGCACGATTGCGGCGGGCAGCTCCGGCTTGAAGATTGCCAGCTGCGCGGGCGTGATGCTGCCGTTCGTTGCCAGCAGCGGTGGGTTCGCCGCAATCGACGCCTTCGGCGACCCCGACGACGACAGATTTTGCAGCTGCGTCGCCAGATCGGCCTCGCTGGCGTCCGAGAAACTGTCGAAGACATCGATCGTCACGCTCGCTACGCCGGTAACGCTCGAGATCGCAGCGATGATTTCGGTGCGATACACGGCTTGCGCGAGGTTGCGCGCATCGAAGCCGAACGTGGCGAGCAGCTGCGCGCGAATTGCCGGCGCGACCGTTTCCCAGACGGCACCGGTCCCGAGCGAAACGTGCGCGGCGAGCACCAGCACGACCAAGCTTCGCGGCGCAACGTCGAGCGTGATGTGCGGATCGCCTTGATCGACGAGCGTATTCTTGAGATTTTGAATCAGCGGCGAGGTCGTATCGACCGTCGCGTCACCGTCGGCGGCGACCGTCACGTGCACGATCGGGCGCGCGGCCGGGAAGCGCAGGGCGAAGGCCTTGGCGACACCCGCGAACGTGCGCGCGACAGCCGCGTAGTCGGACACGGAAACGATGCGGTCGAGCGACGCCGTCGCGAGCGGGATATTCGCGCGCCCTTGGTCGATGGTTTCGGCATCCGCACCGCCCGCGCCGGGCAATGGGTTCGTTACGCTTCGCACGCCCAGCGGCTTGCTGGCGAGCAGCGTGAGCTGGCCCGCGTCGACGTTCCCGGGCCGGCCGATGCCGACTCGATACGTTGCCTGCACGTTCTCGACGCCCGTCGGCAGGCGCGCTCCGTGGACGCCGTCGCCGAAGATGACCGTCGTCTTCCCGATATTGTCCGTCTGCGTGACGAAGCCGCGGTCCGTTGGACCGAGCGCATCGAAACTCGCACGTTCGGTCCAGGGCAAACCGTTGACGGCGATCTGCAGCGTGCTTTGTATGCCGGCCTCGGTCGACACCGGCACGTAGGTCAGCGGTGATGCCTTGAGCGCGAACTGCTGGAGCGCCGTGCTGCCATCTCCGCTGCCTACGACCTCGACGCGCGTTTCGCCGTGCGTCGCTCGAACGACGTTCCCGAAGATTCGGACGGTCGAGGGGTCGTACTGGTACGCGAGCGGTTTTGCCAGCGTCAGGGTCGTGTGCAGTGTATCCCCGGGAACCGTCGGGTCGATCGTGTGCTGCGATGTCGAGAGCATGACGAGCTCCGCAGCGGCGACGCCCGCGACATCGGTCCGGGTGCCCGAGACGATGAGCCAGCGGCCCGCGTCGAGCCCGTCGTACAGGTCGTCCAGTTCGATCGTCGACCCTTGGGTCGGTCCGGTAATCGGCAACGGTACGAGCGTGAGCTGCTCGCTCTGCGCGTAGATTTGGCATTGCCGCAGAAAGGAGAAGTCGGCGGCATCGGCCGCGGGCGGATTCACGCACCATGACGTTGCAAACGTGAGAATCGACGTCGTGCCCGAGATGCCGTAGGCTGCCCGAGCGCTCTTCTGAGCGCTGCCGATCGTGAGGACCGTCGGCGCCGTCGGCGTCGTCGGATCCGGGCAGATGATCGCGACGTAGCCATTCGAAACGACTTTGGGGTAGAAGCGGTCGAGCGAAAGCGTCGTCCCCAACTCAGCGGGGTCGAGCGGCCACTCTTGATAATCCGGCACGTCTTTGACCGGCGGACGTTGCCTGATGTTCTCGGTAAACCCAAGAAACTGTTGTGGCGCGCTGGCCGCAAAGGGCGCCGCATTCACGCGAAAGACGTACACTTCGACCGGTGAAGTGGTGGTCGTCGTTGCCGCCTGCGCGAGCGCCGGCAACAGTGTCGATTCCAACGCGGGGTGAACGACGGTGATCGCGTTCGCGACCGTATCGGCGAGCGCACTCGCACTCGAACCAAACGACGTCTTGATGGCTTGCGGAAGCTGCAGTGCGTTCACCGGGTGCGCCGCGGGCGGCTTGAGCAAACCTGCCTCGAGGGTTTGATAGCTGGTCAGAAGCGCGACCGCCGCCGGCGCCGCGGTCGAGCCCGCGGACGTGGACGCGGACGCGGCCGTGACCGGCGGCGCCGACACTTTGGGCGCGACGCTAA
The DNA here is from genome assembly GCA_003134035.1 of Candidatus Velthaea versatilis. Taxonomy (GTDB): domain Bacteria; phylum Vulcanimicrobiota; class Vulcanimicrobiia; order Vulcanimicrobiales; family Vulcanimicrobiaceae; genus Velthaea; species Velthaea versatilis. Next base: position 2,281 of record PLAE01000226.1, on the reverse strand, counting down.
CGAGCGTCTGCGAGTTCGTCGTTTGCCCCGGCGCGGGCTGCGGGGTTACGGTGACGACGGACATCGCGAGCGTGAGCGGTTGCCCAGTCGAATCGAGATTATTGGGATCGACGATGAGCAGCACGTCGTCGGTCTGCAGGTTCAGGTTCGTCCCGGCAAACGTGATTTGGGTCGGCACGTTCGGAGCAGCCGGATTGAGGCTAATCGACTGCGGCAGAGAGGTGCGCAGGCCCAGCACATTCCAGTCGCCGGTAGCGTGCAGCGGGTCGGCCGTCTCGAACGATTGCGGCAGCTGGCCCTGCGCCGGAGTGCTCTGCGTTCGCGTTCCGACGGGGATCGTGCTATCGGCGCTCGGGTCCATCGTGTACGCAAGATAGGCGGTCGCCGCGACGCCTGGGCGCAGTGCGTATCCGACCGTACGACCCGCCTCGAGAATCGAGAGCCGCTCCGTCGCCGTACGGACGAAGCCTTCGTTAGCGATGCGCTCTTGGTAGAAGGTAAGGATATCGCCGACGGCTGCCCATGCATCGAGCAGGGCGATCGACCAATCGGCGGAATCGCGCGTGCGCAGATCGGCCAGGCCCGGGTAGTCAGCGCTCGAAAGACGCGCTTTCATCGCCTCGAAGAACGTCGTGAAGGTTCCGATGCGGTACGAGATCGCGCTCAGGGCGGGGCGATTCGTATTCATCGGCCGCCGATCATGATCAACCGGAAGATTCCGTTTTCCGGAGCGCTCGGATCGTTGTCGAGGCGCGCCACTTCGAGCGGGCCCAATTGCAGCGTGCCGCTCGCCGGCACAACGCCCTCCGATTCGTCGAGCAAGCGCGCGATCCGCTTCACCGCCGCGGTCTGCACTCCCGTGACGCCCTGGGCGGCGGCGATCAGCGTGTTTTCATCGATCGCTTGTCCGAAGCCGAGATTCTGCGGGTGAAATACCCCCAGCGTTCCGTCGGCCAGGATGCGATTGCTGAACACGTCACGCAACGCGGCGGCCACGTCACCTTGAAGGTAGCCGGGCAGAACGTTAACGGAGAGTTCCAGATCGAGCGGAACATATCCGGCGGCCACGATCTCGATGTCTTGCCCGATGCTGCGGACGGTTTCAAGCGTCGCCGCGACGCTCGCAAGCAGAGCCTCAGCGACGGTTTCCGTTCCGAGCGGATCGAGCGCGACACGCACGGTTTGCCGAGTTCCGCTCCAGCGCAGTACGGCCGCCGCCTGAAACACCGCGGGATTCTGCTCCGCGATACTCGCGTAGTCGGCCGGCGTGACGGCACGCTGCAGTGCTGAAGTGGCGGCTTGGGGTGCCAGCAATTTTATCTGTGCGATGGGTTCGGGATCAGTCCCCCCCGTCGCCGCCAGCGGATTTCTAACCGTGACGCCGGCGCTCGGAAATCCCGGAACGGGCGGATTCACATTCATGTGGACGATCGTCTCGGCGCCGACGTTTCCCGCACGGCCGTTGCCCGTGCGGTAAGTGGCCGTAAAGGTCGCTCCCGGCTCGGGCCGCGCACCCAGCGTGCCGTCCCCGAAACGCAGATTGGCGTAGCGGTCATCGTCCATTTCCACGACGTAGTCGTTGTCCTGCGATCCGCTTTTGAGCAAGTCGTAGTGCGACGTCCAGGTCGTGGTCTTACCGCCGATGCCGGTCACCGGATCGATGACGGTGCTCGTGAGGTCCACGATCTGCGCCGTTGCGGCACGCGGGTCTTGCGTCACGGCGGCTGCCGCGGAGCTTTTTCGGTCCGGCGGGGCGGCGCGATAGGTGAGGTTCGGCTGCGCCAGCTTCGGGCGAAACGAGCCGGTCGTGGGTGCCGTTCCGATGACTTCGCCGGTCGCAAGCGTCTGACCATGATCGGCGAGCACGATGTTGCCGCGCGCGACGCTGACGTTGGGGATCGGCGCCCCCTGCGCATCGTGCGTCGTCAATGTCAGGCTGAACGGCAAGCGATCTTCGATGCTCCAAGCGACCTCCAGAATCGTCTGGCCGGTGACCGGATCGATGTCGCCCTTCTTTCTTTTCTTACCGCCGGCATCCGGCGGGTCCGATGTCGTTCCCACGCTGGTGAGCCGCACGACGCAGCGACGCGTCGGGTCGGCATCGAGGGGGGAGCCCGTTGCCGGTCCGATCACTTCCTCGAACAGCAGCAAACTCTCTGTCGTCAAAGTGTTCGCGAGCGCCCAATCCGGCGTGTCGCACAGTGTCGCAGCCGTCGCTCCCGCCGCGAGCGTGCGGATCGTATCGTCACACGTGTAGATCTCGATCCGGCTGCGGGCGGGC